>CAKZMA010001497.1 GCA_937127375.1 uncultured Coleofasciculus sp.
CTTTTTTTGTAGCCGCGTAGAGGCTGATAGGATGATCAACATTATCATGGACGGAAAAGGGAATTTTAGTGTTTGCGCCATAGACTGAACTAGAGGACGCAAACACTAGATGCTTGACTTGGGAATGGCGACATCCTTCTAAAATATTGATAAAGCCAACAAGATTGCTATTGATATAAGCGTGAGGATTTTCAAGGGAGTGTCTAACCCCTGCTTGTGCTGCTAAGTTAACGACAATATCAAATTTTTGTTCAGTAAATAGCTGCTTAATCCCGTCTGTATCAGTTAAGTCTAGTTTGTAAAAGCTAAAATTTGCCTGCTCTTCGAGTTGAGATAATCTAGCTTGCTTCAGAGAAACATCATAGTAGTGGTTCAGATTATCAAGTCCAACAACTCGATCCCCTCGACTCAACAACCGTTGACTCAGGTGGAAGCCAATGAAACCAGCAGCACCAGTTACTAAAACTTTGACCACGTTAATTCCTTATAAACTCCAGTAATGTAAGTGTGGGGGTAGTCTAGCCGGATCAAAGACTGATTTGACATCCATCAATACAGAATGTGATCGCAAGCACGCCAAAAGTTTCTCTTGAGGCAAATCCAAGTACCACTGATGGCTCACAGCCAAGATGAGTCCATCTAAATTTGATAGATTTTGCCATTCCACTAACTGAATATTATAGTCGCGTTGGGCTTCTTGAGCATCAGCTAATGGATCATGAATAAGAGGGTTAATCCCAAATTGCCGTAGTTCTTGAACAATATCAGGAACGCGGCTGTTTCTTAGGTCAGGAACATTTTCCTTAAAGGTCAAACCCAAAATCCCTACTCTTGCATTTTTGATGGATAAATTGCCTTGTACAAGCAGTTTAACAAATCGCTGACCGAGATAGGTTCCCATATTATCGTTGATCCTACGACCGGCAAGAATGACTTGGGGGTGATAGCCTAGTTCTTCGGCTTTTGTCGTTAAGTAGTAGGGATCAACTCCGATACAGTGACCACCGACGAGTCCTGGAGTAAATGGCAAAAAGTTCCATTTTGTTTGAGCGGCTTTGAGGACATCCTGAGTACGCATACCTAAGCGATCACAAATCAAGGCTAATTCGTTCATAAAGGCGATATTGAGGTCACGTTGGGTATTTTCAATGACTTTCGCCATTTCCGCTACTTTAATGGAAGGGGCGCGATAGATACCAGCCTCAATAATGGTGTCATAGACGTTAGCGACTCGTTCTAGGGTTTCAGGATCTTCACCTGCAACCACTTTGACAATTTTTTCAAGGGTATGGGCTTTATCACCTGGGTTAATCCGTTCTGGAGAATAGCCCAATTTGAAATCAATTCCTTGTCTTAACCCTGACACTTTGGCTAAGACTGTGCCACAGATTTCCTCGGTTACTCCCGGATAAACTGTGGATTCATAGACCACAACTGAGCCAGGGGTGAGAACTTTGCCGATTATTTCGGACGCTTTAATCAAGGCGGTGAGGTCGGGACGGTGATTGCGGTCAATAGGGGTAGGGACAGCAACGATAAAAAAGTTGGTTTCTACTAGGGCTTTTGGGTCATAGGTTAGTTTAAGCGAGGTAGTTTTCAGCTCATTGGGAGACACTGAACCAGTAAGGTCTATACCTTGTCTTAATGCCTCTACTTTTTCGACATTGATATCAAAACCAACGGTATTGGAAAATTTTTTGGCACATGCTAGGGCGACGGGAAGACCGACATAGCCCAGACCAATCACTGAAATGTGAACACTCATTCAAAATTACCTGCTTAATGTTGTGTTTCTAGCCATGTCTGAAACTTTAACACATCTCATAAATTATAAATTATACTGCCCATTAGATGTTCCTGATAAATATCAAATGCTTTTTTATGGTTTCAATGATGTATTTTAATCAATTTAAATTAATAAATTAATTTAAATTGATTGATTCCATAAAAATTTATATATTTGTGAGTATTCTTCATGCATTTTTTTTAAAGAGAAATTATCTTCAACTATTTTTCTATTAGCTTCACCTAACTCTTGAAGAGTATCTTTTGATTCCTGGCTTAATTTTTTAATTAGTATTGTCCATTCCTTAATATTAAAATCAATAACTTTAATACTACCTTTGCCCTTTTTAGCGATCTCTTTGTATGGCTTAATATTGGATAAGACCACAGGTTTTCTTAAAGCCATTGCTTCTAGTACTGCATTACCCAGACCTTCCCATATAGAACTTGATATGTAAACGTCAGCCTGAAGAACTTCTCTGTATACTGCTTCGCGAGAGAGACGCCCCGTAAAAAAAACACGATCATCAATTTTTAATTTTTTGGCTTGCTGCTTGAGATTTGGTAGTAAAATACCATCTCCAACTAGAGTCAATGTAATGAAGGGTGGCAAGTCTCGCAAAACTTTTAATAGAAATGAGATATTCTTAGCTTTTACGCATCTATTTACAGAAATTAACCGAAATCGCTGACCGACATCGTTGGCAAAGAGAGAGCGATTAGCTTCCCCGTTTGCAGCAATAGCATCAATACCTGTAATATCTATGCCATTAAAAATCACATTCAACTCATTTTTTCTTATGTTTCTAGCTATCTGCGGAAGAGCCAAATAGCTCGAGTAGCTATTACAACTCACCTTATCACAGAGTAAAATACTGAGAAAAGTACCGAACTTATTTAACGCACTGTATCTAGTATATACGCTGTGAACTGTATATAACTTCGGTAGTTTAAATCTGTTTGCCAATATCAACCATTCTATTATCAACATCAAGGCAGTTTTAGGATTATGTAAATGACATAATATTTGTTTGCCTTGCTGATGTGCCGCTTTAATAAAAGAATAAATACTTGTAAAAAACCGCCTCAAATTTCCGTAACATTCAATTATTTCTACATTATAACTAGCTATTTTAGTTTGGTAAATAGCCTTAGTTTTCTCATCGACAGGTAGGAATACTACTATAAAATGCTTTTCATCAGAATAATGTTTTGCTCTATACAAAACAAACTCATTCAGAGCCATGCTAGTAGGACTGATGTCATTGACCACAGTTACAATCAACTTGGCTTGCTGTTTTTTCGTAAATCTTTTTTTGTTCATTACAGGTCGAAAAAAGAATCAGTAATATCCATAGAAAAGGATGATAAAATGTGGCAATAACCAATAGATGCATGGCTCCAGCTAAGAATCCAGTCATAAACCAGAGCTTTCCTTGTACATTAGACATAGCTATTCTCAAAAATGAGATGCAAAGAAATACAGCAATTGGCAAGAACGAAATCAATCCACCTTCTAGCATCAAAAACAAGTACCAGTTAAATGAGCTATTCAAGCCAGAATCGGATTGATGTCCCACACCTATACCAAATACCAGAGATCTGCGTATATTGTCAAGGCTGGTTATCCAAGCAGTGACTCTTATATTGACGTGTTTATCATCTTGTAAAGTAACTTTAGTCAGGAGAGGATCTGTATATTCGTTGATAATTTCTCGAGATTGAAAAATATTCAAAGAAACAATAGAAAACAGAATAGTCACTATTACTATGCTCAGTACAACTAAAAATATAAGTCTAGGGGATATAGTTCGTGAAAAATTGTGTCGCTTCTTCAAGCAGTTTGCCAGAATTATACTGCAAGGAAGAAAAACAAATCCGGCGGCAGAAAATGTACTGAGCCATGCAAATATTGCGATCAGAGTGAGAGGAATTTTCAACCAATATCTATGAAAAACTCTGCCAATACTATTCCAATACCATAATTTCCATAAACCAATAAGACCCAGAGTATTAAAGTAGAAAGCCAAGATAGTTGGCTCATGTGCAAAACCATAGGCTCTGGGAAATCGAAGAAGATAAGTTGCTCTTGCTGGATTTTCTCTAGGTATAAATGTTTGGATATCAAAGCCAGTCAAAAATTCTATCAAGAACTCAAATATTGTAAATAATGCTACAAAAATAAGAGCAATTGTGTTTATTTTAAGCAAAGTTTGCCAGTTAATATTTTGAGCAACTATCCCTTTTAAAAGTAAATAACCTATTATGAAGACAGCAAAATAGGCAATAACATAGTTCACTGTCTTTCCATTCGGATTTAAAAGCCCTGATAAGCACACTCCAATAAAGCATAGGATCACAAGAAAGTCTTCAGGTTTATAGGCTCTAGACAGATTTTTTTTACCATTGAGAAACGCTATTATAAAAACAACTACAATAGCACCTAAAATGACAATGTGTAAAGGCAATTTTTCGGACAAAGAAAACGAATCTGTCCAGCTAGCAAAAAAAATATAGGCACAAATTAAATTTCTTAGTAGTAAATTACTTTTGGATTTCATACTTTTTCATGGAGGTGACTCCAGCGACGCCTGAATTTAATTACTACTTCTAATTTCAGTGACACTAAAGCAATTTTTATTATATCTCTAGTTAGTCTGTATACAATGCCAATTATTATATAGGAGAATCTGTATTTGTTTTTCCTAAGTAGCCTAAAAATTTGGACTATGGGCGAAATACACATTGAAGACGTAACACCAGTTTTTCGGAAATTTGTTACTACCTCATCAAGGTACACAGTTTTAAGAGTTTCTGAACCGTAAACCCGTAACATAAAATCATAATCCGATGCCGTTCTAAATTGCAAATCGAAAAGACCAATACTATCATATACTGTTTTTCTAACGAAACAGGTTGGATGACTAAAAGGTGTCTGTTCAGCAAAAGAGAAACGGCTCAGCCTTTTTCCATAAACACTATCTAGTTTATCTTGATTATTATAGTTGGCGAGTCTACCATGTACTAAACCTATATTTGTATCACTCAGAAAAAGAGCGACAACCTTCTCGACAGCAATGGCGCTGTACCAGTCATCACTATTAAGGATTCCAATAATTTCACCTTTTGCCAGCTTTATTCCTTTATTCATAGCATCATAGATACCTTGATCGGGTTCAGATATCCAGCGCATTCTACCTTTAAACTTCGGTTCATATTCTTGGATAACAGCTATAGTTTCATCGGTTGAGTTTCCGTCTACTATAATATATTCAATATAAGGATAGCCTTGATTTAAAACTGACTCTATTGCATATCTAATATAAGTTTGACTATTGCGACATACTGTAATAATAGAAACGAGTGGCTTACTCTCCATGTTGTAATAGTCCTCACTTTACTCTTGTTATCCAAAAGCATCCGGGCCAGCCATTTTCTTCGTCACCCAAGCCTACTAATGATTCTCTCATTATCTTGGGATACTTATTGTACATATAATTTCCAGCAAATACAATTTTAAAACTATCATTAAAGCTTAAAAACATTTGAAGTAAATATTGTTCATTCCAAAATTTTTTTGCCTTAATGACCCACTCCCTTGGGTATTCATAAGGAAAACGAATATCATGTATATGTACGATCGTTCCGACTGGAATTTTTGGTAGTAAATTTAAGTAAATAAAATGTACATCATTGCCACATTTAACAACATGGGATGAATCAATAAATAGTACATCTCCAGCGCTCAGGGATTCAAGAATTAAATTTCCTACTTTTTCAACTTTTTCTTGAATTAGGGTAATATGATCACTTTGATTGACAACATTTAAAAGAACGGCTGAGGGATAAGGTTCTATTGAGACTATTTCTCCAGTAAAATTTTCTGATTGGTTCTGTTGCAAAGCCCTCCCAGAAACTTTTGTAGAAAAACCCGAACCAATTTCTATAATCCGCCTTGGTTTATATTTTCTAATCATGCCATAAAGTATGGCTCCGTCACCATTGGACTCATATCCAGAGCATGTATATATCTTAAAATACTCTTCTCGGTACTTAGCGATTTCACTCAGTAAATTGAGCATTGCTTGATCATCAAAATCAATTCCCTCCGTGGGAAAGGTTTGACTAAAGTCATAATTTGTTAGCTCTGTCGTATCGGGTATAGGCCAGTAAAAGTGATTGGGAGAAACATGAATTCCCAATTTTTCCCATAAACTCCATGTCCTTATACAAAACTTTCTAATTCCTTTTTCTTTGAGAGTACTTAAATTTAACATTTTCCAAAATTTTCCGTTTTTTAGTTTAAGTAAAGCAGGAAACAATCTCTGACTATGCATTTTTCATGAAAATACTATCTTCTTGCAAAACCTGTCCATTTTTACGGCTACGTAACTGGTCAAGAGAACCGAAATAATCAAATCCAAGTTTTATCAGATGATTATATATATTGTCAAATAATGGCTGACCTTCATACAGTTTTTTAAAAGAGGTTTCTACGATAATTAGTTTGGCTCGTTGAATCGTTTTCTCACCACCCCGCAGAACTTTTTCTTCATAGCCTTGAACATCAATTTTAATCCAGAGAGGGTCAATAATTGGTATTTGTTCCGCTATGGTGTCTAGCCTTTCTACCTTGACGCTCAGAGGTTGGCTATGACGGGTATAAGGAAATTCGGTTTTATGCAAATCGGTCATTTTGAGAAATGAGGATGATGGTGTAAAGCTATTACAATCCAGAGGTAAATTACTTAAACAATCTCCCAGTGCAATATTAAATCCCTTAAAGTTGTTTACGCCTGCCATTCTCATTTGCAATTGCTGAAAACAAATTGGCAAAGGTTCAAATGAATAAATTTGTGCTTTCGGAAAAAGTGAATGAATCGTGACAGCAGATATACCAGCATGTGCCCCAATATCGAGAACTGTTTCTATCTTTAATTCATGTAGCCAGGGTTGATCTAAAGAGATAAACTTATTGACTGAACCACCCTGCAAAACAAGTGCCAATAGCTTTGGTTTTTCAATTATATAGGCTAATATCTGGAGACGGCGAGCAAGTTTTGGTAGTAGAGTCATAAACGTTAGTATTCTAATTTTAATGGTTTATTAGTGACGATAAAATTATAAATTTTTTTGCCAAACATAGAATCGTAATTATAAATTCTTATCAAAGAATCCCACGCATCTAAGTAATATAAATACATTCCTGAATTTATTATATTTTCTATAAATTCCTGAACCGAATATCCAAAACTGTTAACGTTAAGTTCAGAAGCCTCAAACATAACAATTATTTCTTGATCAGAAGACAATAGGCGATTAGAGCCTTCAAAAACAAGCTTTTCAGCCCCTTCCACATCAATTTTGATAAAATCAACTTTTTTGATTCCATATTCTTGTATAAAATTATCTAAGCTAATAGTTTTTACAGATTGCCACCGCTCGATACATTGCCAGGGATGATTAGTTTTAGCTAAAGAATTCATCGCTCCATCACAAGAAATGGCAAGTTGTGCTGTACCAGTTGTATTTCCAACTGCACATTCGACGATAGTAACATTGTTGAGATTATTTATGGAAATGTTATGACGCAAAAGTTCTAACTCAGACTGTCCAGGTTCAAAAGCATACACATGTCCCTTTAATCCTACTTGTTTGGCAGCAATAACAGTATAAAAACCACCATTTGCACCAATATCGAAAAATATACTTCCAGGTTTCAATGTTTGCTGTAAAAATTCAGTTTCTTGATTTTCAAATCCGCCACAAAATAATGAACCCCCAATAGCAGTTTTTAGATGATAATCAAAGCGAGAACCATCATTTAACAAAAATGTAGTCAATGGTTTAGATGGAAAAATACATCTAATTTTCCATATATATAACAAAAAGCGGCGATAAATTTTTGAAAAAAAACGAACGTTTAACATTTTTTTTGGGTTAGCTGCCGAATCAAAGTTAGGAAATTAATGTTTTGTGTTGATTTAAACCAATTTAAAATGACAATGACTTCTAACGCAAATATAAATATTTTATAATTTAAGTTTATTTGATAAGCTGTATTTATAAATATCACTGATAAGAACCATGCTAAAGGAAACTTCAGCCAATCCAGCCATAATCGCAACGGTATATTCAAGTTTTTCATCCCTAAAAAGGTTAATACAAAAACTCCCAGATAGCCCACATTTCCTGCGATTGCTCCCAGTAAACCAAAACTGTGTAAACCAATAGTTATAAGAGCAAGTGATATTATCCCACTGGCAAGTTGAATCACCATAAATTTATTCACAGCCTTGATAGCTAGGAGTACGTAGTAACCAACAGCATTCACAGAATAGAGTGAATAAATTATTGTTGCAGTATTAAATTCTGATAAATAATCCCTAGGAGATTGCCCAGGGAGTACTACTTGGATTATTTGCGGTGCAAATGCTAGAAGTCCAGCACCTAATCCTAGAGCAATTATACTATTGATTTCAAGTGCCTGTTTGACTTGTCGCTGTAGTGTTAATAGGTCGAACTCTTTTCTGGCAATGTGGTTACTTATCGCCGGAAGTACAGGTTGAATAGCCACAGCAGAAAATGAATTAATTTGTACCGTAACGTTAGTAATTGCTGCATAAACTCCCAATAAACCAGTACCTAATGACGCTCCGACTAATATTCTATCAACTTTATTAAAGAGGGCGCTGCCCAATGATGCCAACCAGGTCATTAAGCTGTATTTTGCAATATCCATTCCTTTAGTATTATTCCAAGCTATATATAGTTGATAATGTCTGAGTAGTAACCATCCTACCCAACCATGAACAATTAAAACGCCTATACTGACAACAGCTTGCCATTGCATCAGTTCAGTTGTCCGTCCACCTAGCCATGCCACTATTAACATACCTAGATGACTTAGAGTGATCTGGATTGTATTGAGAACATTCATTACTCCGTATTGCTCATGTGCTTGTTCCACTCCAATCAGAACTTTTTGAAGCAATTGCGCCCAGATTACAATTCCGCCGACTTGTAATGCTTGCACGGCTGCTAAATATTGCCTTTGCTCCAGTAAGGGAAATAAGCCAATAAGTCTTGGAGCACCAACCCATAAGACAATTGCAGCTATCGTGGCTAGTAGAAGCATTGTTCCTACTGTTACTGTTAGTGTCTGAGAGGCACTATCGGCATCATCATTAGCTAAATCCTTCGACAAGAAAACAGTGGTAGATACAGAAAGACCTCCCTCAGCTAGGCTGACAATCCCAACTGTAGCGGAAGTAAGCGTCCACAGACCATATTCCTCAACCCCAATTAGACGTATGAGTAGAGGAATAGTTAGTACAGTTAATCCCATACGACTAACAGCACCTAGAACATTGTACAGTCCGTTTTTGATCACTTACACTTGCTTGCAATGATTTGTACTACATGACGAGATTGAGGTCAAACCCAACTATAACACCCAAACGCAGCAGATCGACATCACCGTGCGATCGCC
>CAKZMA010001498.1 GCA_937127375.1 uncultured Coleofasciculus sp.
GGCTTCCTCCTCTTGTTCGCCTTGTTCGCCAAATAAGTCGTCTAAGTCTTCGCTCGGCGCTGTTTCTGGAGTTTCCCACTCGTCCCATAC
The DNA here is from genome assembly GCA_937127375.1 of uncultured Coleofasciculus sp. Taxonomy (GTDB): domain Bacteria; phylum Cyanobacteriota; class Cyanobacteriia; order Cyanobacteriales; family Coleofasciculaceae; genus Coleofasciculus. Next base: position 91 of record CAKZMA010001498.1, read on the forward strand.
ATCCGCTTGGGTGTCCGATATTTCTGGTTGCGGTGTCTGTTGAGACTCATCACTTAGCCAATCTGTCTCTAAATCCTCTACTGGGGCGCTTGAATCAAATGACTCCTCACCGTCTTCAGCAAATAAGTCGTCTAAGTCTTCGTTAGATGGAGCCTGTGGTGTTTCCCAATCGCCAAATAGATTAGCTGCTGATTCAGTTTCCGATGTCCACGGTTGTTGTGTCCCTTGAGATTCATCCGTTAACCAATCGATATCAAAATCTTCTACCTGTGCCGTTGAGCCTTGTGACTCTTCACCCTCTTCAGTAAAGAGTTCGGCGACATCTTCTGTTACTTCTGGCAGAATTTCGTCGCCTTGTTCCTCGAACAATGACTCCGAACTATCTCCATCCTTTTGGGCTGAAGTTGTGTTTTCATTCGATAACGCTTCATCCGTGGATGTGGGCAGTTCAACGATAGAATTGTTTTCTGGCTCAGTCAAGCTATCGACTGGTGTTGATTCAACTCCAGGTTCTAAATTAAAGAAATCATCGAGCGCCTCAAAATCGGGGAGATCTTCTGAGTCTTCCCAAGCTTCTTGATCAAAATCGTCGAGAGATGTTTCTTCAAAGGGATTGGATACATCCCCCGCTTCTGGTGTTGCTGATTCGATGTCGATTGTCTCAGCTTGATTGTTATTGTCTAACTGGTTTTCTAGATCTAAATCATTACTTTCTAGATAGTCTTCCAGATCTAAATCGTCCTGATTGACTGATTCTCCCAAGGTTCGGGGATTTTCCTCAGTGCTAGAAATTTCTAGCAGGTCATCAAAGTCAAAGTCTGACTCTGAGACTGTTTCATCGCCCTGAAGGGAGGATTGAGGAAAGTTCTCCTCTACATCAAAATCCTCAAGTTCGGAATGACTGAGAATTTCGGCTGACGAAGCTTCTCCTTCCTCGTCAAAGAAACTCTCACCAAATAAACCATTCAAGTCATCGTCTGAGTGACTCATCTGGTCTGAATCCTCTGAGCTATCTGACTCAAATAGTAGATCAGAAAAGTCATCGGTTAAGCTGGATGAGATATCAAAGGAATCCGATGATTCTTTTGAGGCTTGAGGATTTGCGATCGCGTCTGGGGCGAAGTCATCGCCTAACCCTTGCATTAACGCATCATCGGCTGTTGAATTCTCTAAATCCTCACTCTCCCCAATTAGATCCGAAAAATCACTCGAGTCTTCAAGATCCAGAAAATCATCTGAATCCGAGTTTAATGATTTATCGTTTAGGTTGATAACGTCTTCTTCTTCTTGCCAACTTTGATCTAAATCAGGTGTTTGAGTTTCAAAAATATCGGCTAAACTATTGAGTTCGGCAATACCCACTTCGGGTTCGCCCTGATCAGAGAGGGGAGAGATAGAGTTTGAGGATTGAACCGTCGAGAATTGGAGTTGATCGCGTCTAAACCCGCCGGTGCCGTTTGAGTCTTGGATATAGGTATCCTCGGCTTGGATATAGGTATCTCGACTATCGGGGAGATGGGTTGCTTCTTTTGGGTTTTGGTTAGATTCCTCGGTTGCAGAAGTGGGTTGAGGGGAAGAATGGGTGCTAGTATCAGATGGTGTTGCGTCTGGTGCAAGGGCTTTGAGTTGTTCACTGGGTACAATCTCGGCGGATCGCCCAGTCAGAACTAACTCTTGAGCTTGTTTAATTTCCTTAATGGTGACGCTAGCGAGTAAGCGGTAGGAATTTTGGGGATTCGCGATCGCACGTTTTGATATCTCTAATAGTTCACCCCACCCCGGTAAGTCCAATCGATCACCTAATTCGATCAACCGTTGGCAATGATCTTGCAGGGCGCGGCGATGTTCGGGAGTATCCGACTGCTTATACAGTTGCAACATCTCCCGCAGTTCTACCAGGACATCTCGTTTAAAGGTGGCGGGCAAGGTTTTTGTTCCTTTACTAGAGGATTGAGATGAGTTGGCTACCGAAAGAGTATCGCCAGCCGTTTGGGTGTTTTGGGCTAACTGTTGTAAATAGCTGTTGAGTTGCTCAAAGACAGGCTCAGCATCAGACATAATGGTGCTAGCTGTTTCGTCGGTCAAGCCATAAGATTGAAGCTGGTTTAACAGAGCGCTGAGGCTATCAAAAACTCGCAGCAACAGGGATTCTAACTGAGTATCTACTTGGATTGGAGTCTCTTGAAGGACTTTGAAGTAATCTTCTAGGCGATGGGCAGTTTGATGAATGCTATTGAGTCCTAACATAGCTGCTCCGCCCTTGACCGAATGAGCAGCGCGGAACATTTCGTTCAGCGTCTCAGTGTCTTCGATGGTGCTTTGCAGATTTAGCAAACCTTGCTCTATGGTATTGAGGTGGTCTTGTGCCTCCTCCATAAAGTAGCCCATGATTCGCTGTTGTTGTTCCGACTGCATAGCCATGTCCCTCAAAGCGTAGTAGTGTGGGGTATTTTGCTTCCCTAACTGCCCTGATTCAGTGCAGCGCTCGATTAAGGTTTACCATCAATAGTTTTTTTAATGTAGCTAATCTATTTCGGATTGACCTTAATTTATGGCGAATCAAACCTAGCTTTCCCCCTTACCCCCTCTGATTGTAGCATTGAGGTCTACCGACTCTTTTTCTCAATTCGTTTTTTATCCTTTGTCCTTTGGTATGCTGAAACCGACGCTCTAAAGGTTATCCTCTGCCTCTTGCCGATTTTGTTTTGCCAAGTTCCGCTGCTGCTGGGCAACGGCTTTTTGGTGAGACTGTTCACCCGTCCAATCCGCACCCCGTTGGTCTAACTCATTCAGCCAGGGTAATCGACCATACAGAATCAAGACATCACCCGGACAAATGTGAGTGTGTCCTTTCGGTGCGCCCACATAGCGACCATTCTCCCGTTGGATTCCCAGCACCACCACGCCTTCTTGTCTCAACCCCAACTCCCCTAACTCTCTATCTGCTAACCAATCGTCGGGTTGTACTTCCATCTCCATTACGGTGTAATCACCAGACAAACGTAGCAAACTGGTGTAATCTTGCACATTCAGCGTCGTCCAGCGGTGCAATGCCCAATTAATCAGTCGTGATAAATAACGGTCAATCCATTTACTCGTGGCTAAAACCCACAGCACTGCTAATCCTGTCCCCAATATCAGCGATCGCACTAGCCATTTCTGATTACTCGCTGTGTTCAAAAATGTCAAGATTAGGGATGAAATCGTGGTGATCACTCCCACATTCCCTAGCAACATCAACAGCATCAAGATGCGACGCCGTACCGGATGACTAACCACTTGTTCGGCTTCGTTGGTGGTAAAGCCTACCCCTGTAAACGCTGAACGAGCCTGGAACTTTGCCGATTCCCGTGACAGTCCGGTGAGTGCCAGCACTACAGTAGCAATGCGAGTAATGAGTAGCGATAAGCTTATCACCGTCAACAGTGAAATCAGTGCAGCCAAGTTTTACCTCCCCTAAGGTTTTTCTCAAAAGAACACGTTTGCTTTATTAATAAATAGTGTAATCGGATCTCTATCTAAAGAAAGTTGATTGAGTTATGGTTAAACCAATAAAATCTATTCGTTCAGCGCTAAATCATCGTCATTATTTTGCCCATTGCCCCTTCAAGAGGATTAGCGATGGACGAATATCGATGGTGAATATGCTAAGTTTAAAACGGATAATCTTGATTTATTTATTATGCATTAAAGGTCAATTATCGATATTTTATACTTTAAAATTATTATGATAGAACCAATTCATAAGCAACAGCAATCGCAGGGGTGGTCAAGAGAATTTCATCAGATTATTCGAGGTGCTTTTGGCGGATTTTTATTTGGCATTCCTCTGCTCTATACCATGGAGGTTTGGTGGATAGGTTCATATATTGAGCCTATCATCTTACTGGGGGTTCTGAGCATTACGTATATGGCGGTGTTTTTATTTAATCGCAGCGAAGGGTTTCGCAAAAGCAGCCGCGATGGGGTGGTTCATGCCGCTATGGAAAGTGTAGAAGCGTTGGCAATTGGCATTGTCTGTGCGACATTTATTCTAATTTTGCTGCGTCGCATTACCGGAGAAACTCCCATTGATGAAGCATTAGGAAAAGTAATTTTTGAGAGTGTGCCATTTTCCTTGGGTGTGGCGATGGCGCGATCGCTACTGCCGGAACAATCGGCTGAATCTGACTCTAGCCAATACTTACAGCCGATCAAAAAACTGGCTTTTCGGACGATGATAGGTGATATTAGTGCTACCTTAATCGGTGCAATCATTGTCGCCTTTAGCATTGCCCCGACTGACGAAATTCCCACCTTGGCGGCGGCGGCATCACCCCCTTGGCTGTTGATCATTATTGCCGCATCCCTATTCATTTCCTACGGGATTGTTTTTGCGGCTGGCTTTGCAAACCAACGTCAACGTCGCCTCTTCAAAGGGATTTCACCAACTCCTATCGGGAAAACTATTCTCTCCTACTTGATTTCACTGCTAGCTTCGGCTTTAATGTTGTGGTTCTTCAACCGCCTTAGCTTGAGTGATCCGTGGTTTTTGTGGTTGCGGTATACACTGTTATTAGGGCTACCTGCCACTATTGGCGGTGCTGCTGGACGTTTAGCAATATGATATAGCAATCCTAAATAGGTTGTGAAAAATCAAAAAATAGAAAAAAGCTTTGAAACTCTTTCCCATTGCCCATGACACACCGAGCGTGTTACCGAGCGGAGTCGAGGTAAGCCGAGGTGTTCCCCATTCCCCATTCCCGAAAATTATCAGATTTTTGGACACGACTCAAATAGAATTGCTATATGAGTGATCAGTCTTCCGATCAAGCGAACTCCTCTCATCGTTCCCCGGCGGAGTGGGTCAGCTTTACAATTGCCCTGTTCATTTTAATTACAATTGTGGGACTGGTCACATTTAGAGGACTGGGTAGAGACAGTCAACCCCCTATCCTCTGTGTAACTATTAAACAAGTAGAAATTAGCCAAGTAGAAGGGCAATTTTATGTCCCCTTCGCCGTTACTAATAGCGGCGGGAAAACGGCGGAATCGGTTCAGGTGGTGGCGGAACTCACAACAGCAGCGGGAGTTCAAGAATCAGGGGAACAAACGATTAACTTTTTGTCCAGTGGTGAAATTCAAGAGGGAGCCTTTATTTTCAGCTACCCTCCCCAAGAGGGAGACTTAAAGGTACGGGTGGCTAGTTATAAATTACCATAAATTTATTTCCACTAAGCTACTTAGAATGGCACTGAAATAAGTATTTTTGGATCGCCAAAACTCTGAATATACTGTAGGGTGGGCAATGCCCACCCGCCTTAAGTCAGTACCATTTAACCTACTTAGGGGCTGCTGAATAAGTCTTGTGGTGGGGATAGGGAACGGGGAACAGGGAACAGTGAAGCTTTTGTTCCTAAATCCAAGGAGCATTATCCATCACAGCATTTAACATTTTCTGGAAGTTTTGACGGAACACTACGGCTAATAAACCACAGAATAGTGTAGTTGCTGCCATCACCCACCAAAAGTGAGTGACGTGCCATACACCGCCGAATAGGGCAAAAATAATTAGTCCAGCACCAGCGCCCCCTACAAACAGTAGAGTTGTTTCTTTAAAGGTACGTGGTTTTGATTCCATAGGATTACCTCCTGATCTGAATAGCACTCATTTTTTTACTATAACAAGGCGATCGCGATGTCAAGTTCCTCCCGCATGGCAGCAACTATCGCAGGTGTGACGGGAGCAAACCGTCGTATA
>CAKZMA010001499.1 GCA_937127375.1 uncultured Coleofasciculus sp.
GCGGACTAGGGGTTCTCCTACCCAACCTCCAATCACTTCTTCAAAAAAACCAGGAATCCATTCCGTTATTGGTTTTGTTGGTTGTAATACTTCAACGCTTCCTTGATCAAAATATTCCCTAATAGCTAATAACTGGATACCTCTAATAATGACCTCTTCTGGTGAATTGTATTTTCCCATATTAACCTGACGTTGAATAATCTGAAATCATTTATTTGAAACCATCTCAATTTTGCTACTTCTTGCCTAACAAACCTCGCACATAAGAGACGACGGCAACTCTCTTATCTGGGCGTGTTAGTACCCGCCACATTTGGTGCTGGGCAAATCGTATTGATGTGCCTAACAAATCTCCTAGATCATGCAATTTGGGAGATACTTCTCCTCTAGTATATCCTGCTTTTTCCATTGATTCTCCCACCAAATGCTCACAAATCCACTTTTCAGTTTCGGTAATATCTTGACGTTTTCCTGAACCAAACGATGTATTCTTGCCTTTTATCGGTACTGATCCCGATACAGTGGTTTCCAAAAACGCAGCTAACTGTTGTGCCACCCCGTTAGGATCTACTACTAATTCCTCGAACTTCACCGCATATACTGATGCCCGTCCTGTGTCAATAAAACGTTGTATTTTTTCATAAGCCATTTTCCAATACAGTGCATAGGCTATGGGATGATACTCTCGAGGATCACCGTCCTGCTTATGCACGTATTTCTTAGATGCCATCATCTTCCTGGGATCTCGTCTAATGAAGATGAATCGAATTCCTGGGAAAAGGTCTACCAGCATATCCATGTGTAAAAAATCTTTTGGCGTCTTATATCCCCATCGCCAACAACCATGATGCAGCGCCAAACGCATTAACCACTCTTCAAGTAGTTGATGCCAATATACTGGACGATCCTTAAAAGTTTCTAACACCGCCTCTACCATTTGATCTACGTCTTCCCAGGTACATTGAGGCTTTAAAAAACTTTTCTCAAATTTGACCCGCGCCCGCACTGTCCAACCTAAAAAATTTACTAGCTGATGAAGTTGCTCTGGCTGGAGTGTTCCATTAACATTCAGCATCTGCACTTTCTCATACAAATACAGATCGTCAAATACATACCATCCATCTAGTGTAGATAGAACATGGGCAAGAAATGAGGAACCGCTTCTGGGTAGTCCTACGACTACCACGGGTGGCGTAGATTGCTGAACAACAGGTGTTCTAGAGAAAAGGGGTGAATCAGCTTCTTGATTATTCATTACTTTTAACCATGGTACTTCGGCTACATTTACATCGTAGCCGAGTAACTTGTACAGATGTGTCGCCCTGGCTTGTGAGTAATCACCGATGATTAGGCGTCCGGTAAGTCACGGGACAACCCAAAAGTTAGTCATTGTCTCAATTCACATAAATTAATATTATTTTCCGGCTTTTTTGGTATAATTGTTGTGTTGAACTTAAAAAAACAATCAAATGAATAATTCTAAGAAGCCCAAAATATTTATAGTGGGACCATCCCGTTCAGGGACAACACTAATGACGCAGATTTTGAATAAACATTCAGATGTCAGTATAGCTCCTGAAACGTTTTATTTTGATGATCTGCGTGTAAAAATGGCTGGTTATGAGCAACAGCCCTTAAATCCCGAACAAGAAAAACGCTGTGAAAACTATTTTTTAGCTCTCTCACATAAAACCTATGGATTTGAGGGTGATCCTGAGCAAGGATGGATGTCCCGCAGAGATCTGAAAACACTGGCTCAATCTCTTGGAGTCGGTACTGATTCATATTTTGAGGCGTTTTGCCAGCTTAGTGCTAAACACAACAATAAACAGCTAGATAATATCCAATTGGGTGAAAAAACACCCAGTCATGTGTTTAGGATTTCTGAAATTATTTCTTACTGTCCAGATGCCAAGATTATCTGCATGATCCGCCATCCAGCGGGAATAGTAGCATCCTATCTTAACCGTATGAAAACGGCTAGAGCGAACCAATATGTGCCAAAAAGTGAAGTCAACAGAGTAAAAAAATCTATCGATCCCCTTCTGCGTAGCCTTCTTTGGAAATCAGCTTTCCAAGCTTCTCTGGAAGCTCGCAGCCGATTTGGTGACAATCACGTCTACATCCAGCGTTTTGAAGACCTGCTTTGTCATCCAGAATCATCACTCAAAATGTTAACATCATTCCTGTCTATAGACTTTCAACCTGCCATGTTGGATATTGATCAAGTCAATAGTTCTTATACTGACAAGTGGAGAAAGTCTAACGCTGGTTTTTCTCAGGATACCATTTATCGATGGCGAGAGAAACTAAATAATGCACAAATTGCTGTTATCCAATCGGGTTGTGGCAGTCTTTTAAGTGAAGCTGGCTATGAAAGCGAACCTGTTTATGAACCATTAGCTGTTATTAGAGCATGGATAAATTTTCCTTTCAATTCAATACGAGCATTGCTAGCAAATAAAAACCGAATTGGAAATATTCCTGACTATATTAACCATCGATTAAATCTAATCAAACATTAACATAACAATGATTGGGAGTTTTTCCAAGCAAGAACAAATGTCTCTTAATCATCATTCGGGAACATCGACGGTATCTCGTTTCGTGCGAATCCACTTATTTTCCGGTTTGACTAGAAACGCGAAATACAGGGGAATTTTCCACACAATATAAAAGGGTACAGTTAAAAGCGTCTGTACAGGTATATCCTCACGGCAAAACTTAACCCACGCCCCAAGAATTGATAGTAGAATCAACAGTCCTTCTAATCCTACAGAAATCGCTGGTCTCCAAGATACTCCTAAAATTGCTGTGAGTAACGTTCCCCCCATAACCGCTACCCAAATCATGACTAACAGAGAAAGGGGTGGTACAACTAAATCAAGAGCGATCGCGAACAAGTCAACCCGTCGCT
>CAKZMA010001500.1 GCA_937127375.1 uncultured Coleofasciculus sp.
CTGTAGAATCAACCACGAAGCGGTCATTACCCGTACCGCCTTCCATGCGATCGCTTCCTGTACCACCCGACAGGTAATCATTTCCAGAACCACCATACAGGAAATCATTGCCACCTTTGCCATATAGGGAATCGTTGCCACTGTCACCATATAGGGTGTCGTTTTTAGAACCACCAATGAGGGTATCGTTACCGCCGTTACCACTCATTGTCCAAGACTTCCATTTTTTGAATATCCACCATCCCTCTTTGTGGGCTTTTTTGTAATTGTTAGCGTTGTTGCCATAGTAGGAACCCATATCACTTGCTCCTTATGTCAATTAATTGTTTACTGATCCAAGTTGCATTCAAAGAGATAACTAAGCCAAGCTTGATCATTCTCTGTATCTCTATCAGGTGCAAATTCCAACTTTTATGCAAAATCGCAAAATATTAATTTATGTAACAAAAGAGATAATAATTAACCTTTTCAACTGACTAAAGAGTAGAGGGGAGAGAAATCCCTGGCAAATGTCCAAAATCAGGGAACGTCACAGACTCAAGGAAAATCAAGGGGTGTGGGGTATGTGCTATCCCTAGCCGCACCGTCTCTGGCAATAGCTGAAAGTCAATTGCCTATTAGCTATTCGTGTCGCCCTTTTGCTTCAGCCTGCTGAAGTTTTGGTAAGATTGGTAAGATTATGGATGATCTACTCGAACAGCAACTAACCCAACTACAGCAGTATCAGCCCCAATCTGAGGAATGGCAAAACAGCTTAAGTCAGATCGTTGAATTAACCTTGCGATCGCGCCTAATTTGCCGTCCCTTTAAGCGTCAACCCTTATTTGGAGTATATTTGGAGATTTATCAACGAGTGCAAGACCAACTAGCAGAGGATATTGCTGACAATATCAACAGTTATAATTCAGCAAGAATGACCCCCAAGCAATGGGTCAATTCATGGCAAGATAATGCCTTCAAAATAGTCTTGGATAATACCCAACTGCAAAATCTGGCATTAGCAGCCCAAAAGCATCCTCCTCGCAGTGAATGGCGACAATATGCTTTAGGAGAACTCTGGCAAGCCATTCAGATATCAGGTAGACTTTACTATCCTCATCAAACCAGTGTCCCTGCCAAGCTTTATAATTTTATTTATCAAGAAGCCCTCAGCCAAACCTTTCTATATGTTTGTCGAAACATCAATAAATATGATCCCACCCGCTCTCAATTAATGACTTGGATTAATTATCGCCTAAATCTAACATTTATCGACGTAAAAAATAAATTAATTAATCCGAATATTCAATACTTTGAGCCAAAATATTTAGATAATGTCGTGGCTAACGAAGACTCAACTCCCTTGTCTGAAGCGATTCGACAATATATAGAAGACGATCCGGACAATAGTTTTGCCTCTCAATATATCAGGAATCGACCAGATGCCAATTTTAGATCCATAGCTTTAGCTAGATTTTCTGGAAAAACTTGGGAAGAATTATCAAGCGAATTTGACCTAAAACTTCCCACGTTGAGTCGATTTTTTTGTCGTAGCTGTGATAAATTTCGTTATAAATTTAGGGAGTTTTTATGAAATGTTTTTCCGCTTAATTAGGACTTACGCAAAGGCTCTATATGTAGGGTGTGTTAGCGTAGCGTAACGCGCCTTAACCAGTATATATGGTGTGGCTGCGTAAGTCCTGTTGATGAATAGTACGATTATCGTTTGACAGTACAGTAATTATTATCCTAATTTCGGGCTTTGTCCTGAATAGCTACTCCCACCCAACTCAAGAAAAACCTCCCATGAACACTTCTCAATCAACGATGAACCCTAGTCTTGACTATTTTACCTTTTCCGTGCCACTCATGGTAACGGCTCATACTCAAGCTAAACAATTTGTGCGCCATCAATCTAATCGTCAGAAAGCCCAACAAGTTTATCTGAATACCCTAGCTGTATATGCTGTAAACTTTTACCTACAATGTCAAGACGTTGAAACCGATTTAGAAACAAGTTCTAGTTGGAACCCAGTCATGCAAACCTTACTCGATGTGGCTGATTTGGAGATAAAAGATCGTGGTAAATTAGAGTGCAGACCTGTAGTCTCAGGTGCGGAAATCGTTAAGATTCCCGCAGAGGTTTGGGAGAATCGGATTGGCTACGTGGTGGTGCAGTTTGATGAATCCTGGCAAGAAGCAACCCTATTAGGATTTACTGAAGCGGTGAATCGTGAGGAATTACCGTTAAGTCAATTGCGATCGCTTGCCGAATTACCGACATATTTGGATAAAATTAAACCACTTATCGATTTAAGTCAGTGGTTGGAGGGAGTTTTTACCGCTGGTTGGCAGACATTAGAAACCATTTTACAACCGCGTCAAGCTGAACTAGCGTTTAGCTTCAGAAATGCTAATTCCCCCACGTCAGCGATCACTAGAGGTAAGGTGTTGGATTTAGGATTACAAACCGGATCTCATCAGCTTGCTTTGTTAGTGGATTTAGTTGAAGGATCAACAGTACCCGACATCGATATCTCGGTTGAGGTTTGTCCTATCGGTGATCAATTTCAATTACCACCCGAGTTACAGCTAATTATTTTTAATGAAGAGGGAAAAGCTATGATGCAGGCGGAAGCCGGAAGTTGTGAGGGACTTAAATTTGAGTTTAGCGGTGAACCAGGGGAACGGTTTGGAGTTAAAGTAGCGTTGAGTGAGTTGAGTGTGACGGAGAACTTTCTGATTTGATGGGTGAGGATAGGACTTACCCAAAGCCTCTATGTGTAGTGGCGTGACCCAGCTAAAATAGAGTTTTGTTTGTAGTGAGCAATTTATTGCTCTAACGCCTAGCTGGAGAGGGCTTGCATCCCTCACTACAAAACAAATCTAATCCACCAAGCATCAGTGGACGATCTATGACTAAGTTAGTAATTATCGAGTTTGATGGTGATTTCAGGACAGAAAATGTACGAGTTACCTTAGAAGTGGGGGAAGAAGACGCCCCCCACCGGATCAAACTGAAGGGATATTTACCGGCAAATCCAGCCTTAGCTGAGGAATTACAACGCCATTGGTATGACTATCGATCGCTGGAAGGAGATCATCGCGCCACTCTCAAGAAAAATAGTCACAACGCTTTCCTTGATCAGCATCTGAGTGAAGGGATAAACGTAACCAAGACACAGCCCAATCACCCGAATAACCGATATCGGATTAAGCCCAAAAAAATTACTCACAAAGGTTCCCTCAATCAACGGATTGAGAAATGCCGAAAATCCGCCCAACAACTCCGCGATAACCTGAATACCTGGCTGAATTCTCCAGGGTTTCGTTCCCTGGATAGACGGTTGCGAGAAGAATTAAGTCGAGATGAAGAAATTCGGGTGCTAATTAGTACGGAAGATGGCGAATTGCAAAAGCTTCCTTGGCAAGAATGGGAGTTTTTTGAGAGTTATCCCCAGGCTGAACCTGCTTTAAGTCCCCTAGAATCTGAACCGGTGCCAAGATTAGCAGAAACTCCTCTGAATCCCCAGGTGAGAATCCTGGGGATTTTGGGCGACGATGAAGGAATTAATCTTCAGCAGGATCAGGAGTTATTAAATAGTTTACCCAATACTTATGTTGAGTTTCTGGAGAAACCGGAACAAAAGACTATTGTTGAGAAATTGTGGGAACAACCTTGGGATATTATTTTTTTTGCCGGACACAGTGAGACTCAGGAAGGTACGGGGCGAATTTATATTAATTCCGAGGATAGTTTAAATACAAACAATCTCTGGTATGGATTAAGGAAAGCGGTAGAACGAGGGTTAAAGTTAGCTATTTTTAATTCCTGTGACGGTTTAGGGTTATCGCGAGATTTGCATGACTACCATATTCCGCAAATGATTGTAATGCGGGAGTTAGTACCTGATCGAATCGCGCACAACTTTTTAAAGTATTTTCTCACCGGGTTTGCTCAGGGTAAGCCCTTTTATGTCGCGGTACGGGAAGCGCGACAACGACTCCATGACGAATGCGATCGCGAATTTCCCTGTGCCAGTTGGTTGCCCGTTATTTGCCAGAATCCGGCAGAAGTTCCCCTAGCTTGGAATGATTTATACGCCAAGCCTCAAGGGAAATTTGAGGGTTCTGTATCAGTTTCCCCCACAAGAGATTCTCAGTTTGAGTGGTGTAAAATTAAACCCCTATTGTTGGCGAGTCTAGTTGTCACTGGCTTGGTGATGGGAGTACGATGGTTAGGTTACCTAGAGTCGTGGGAGTTATCAACTTATGATCAATTAATGCGTCAGCGTCAGCCAGAACCTTTAGATCCTCGCCTCCTCGTTGTTGAAGTCACGAAAAAAGATACGGATCGGTATCTCTATCCCCTCAAAGATACTAAAATTGTTGAACTAATTAAACAACTAGAGGAGTACAATCCCCTCGCTATTGGCTTGGATATACATCGCTATCAACCTCGACCCGAACCGAATCAGTTACGCAGTCGTGATGATTTTATTGAACGTTTTAACCAAAATAAGAATTTATTTACGGTTTGCAGTTATGGGAGTTCTGACAAAGATCTCGCTCCACCTCCAGAATTTTCAGCCGAGCAACTAAGAAATCAAGTTGGCTTTAGCGATCTACCCGATGATCGACCCGATGCTAACCCGTCTACTGTTCGCCGTCAACTCTTATCCTATGATTTAAATCTTTCCAGTTTTTCTTCTCCCTGTACCACTCCTTATAGTTTAAGTTTGCATTTAGCTCATCGATGGCTTGCCCGAAAAGGTGTCAAGCCGATCAGAATTACTGAGGATAACGAGTGGCAATTAGGTCAAGCTATTTTTAGACAATTGGCAAGCCGTACTGGAGGATACCAAAACTTGGAGGCAGGTAGAAGCCAAGTTTTACTCAATTACCGTTCTCCTGATCAGTCGGGGCAAATTGCTAAGACAATTTCTATGACACAAGTATTAGAAAATAAGTTAGATCCGCAGCTAATTGAAGATAAGATTGTGCTGATTGGTTATACCGCCCCCATTGCTAAAGACTATTTTAATACTCCTTACGGTAAAATGGCAGGTGTTTGGATTCATACCCATATGGTCAGTCAATTAATCAGTACTGCCAAGGGTGAGCGATCGCTGTTGTGGGTTTTGCCTCAGTGGGGAGAGTTTCAGTGGGGAGATGCACTGTTTATTTGGTTTTGGTCTTTTATCGGTGGGGTACTTGCTTGGCGCATTCGTTCAGTCTTATATTTGATACTAGCAAGTAGTCTTACCCTCTTAGTTTTGTACCAAGTTTGCCTAGTCATCTTCAACCAAGGGGGTTGGATGCCTCTTATTCCATCAGGATTATCTCTGGTAGCGACAAGTATTGTTTTAGTCTACAGACTTTCTCCAAATCTAAAAAAATTATAATAAACTCAATTTACTCGTTCACCAAAAAACTCACAATAAAATTCTATTCGTGCAGATGATTATACCAAAATTACCTATTGTTTTCGCCGTCACTCTGGGGTTTACCAGCCTTATCGACTTGCCTACATTAGGACAGGTGCAGAGTAGTATTTTAGTCAGTCAGGATGCATCCACACTACCTGATCCACCTCCTACACCACCGGATAATAAAACCACAGCAGGAGGAGGGCTTAACGAATCGAGTCAGTCTTGCCAAAGCACAAACCAAACCCTTACGGCTTTGATTCCTGTTCAGAATCCGGTATTGACAATATCCGACTATCCGACGTTTTGGTTTTATCTTCCTTATGCGGCTGAAGATATCGAATTTATTCAGTTTTCCGTGAATATTCGAGACGAGAAAACTGGACAAGAGAAAACGCGACTTTACCAAGCTTCATTTCAGTTACCGGGTACGCCAGGAATTGTAGGCATATCCCTATCATCAGTACCAAAATATGCCCTTGAAGAAGGCAGATTCTACCATTGGTATTTCAAGGTGTACTGTAAGGGGAACACCAGCTATCAATCAGATTGGGATGTTAATGGATGGGTGCAGAGAGTTCCAGCAACCCCTGAGAATGAGCGTAAAATTGAAGCAGCAAACCCAGATATTTGGTACGATGCTTTGACTCATGTCGCCAAGCGCCGCCTTGCTAATCCCCAAGATCCTAATCTCAAAGAGGATTGGACTAGCTTATTAGAATTTATTGATAGAAAAGAATTAGATCAAGTGCAACTTATCGATCCAATCGTGTTACCTGAACCAACAGATTAGCAGTCTCTACAATCTGGAGTTTCAGCCTTGGGTTAAAGGACATTGTTTGTGTAGCCAGTAGGGTGCGTTACGCTTCGCTAACGCACCTTGAATTTCGCTTTTTATGCACAGAATGGGGAGAGTTCAAAGCCTCTCTCTTTGTAGGAGAGAGGTTTGGAGAGAGGTCACAATATCTAGGGCTAAGGTTCCCTTACTACGAACTTAATCGCCTCCTCAAAAGGGTTTTCTTCTGTGTCAAAGCCAATTCCCCACCAAAATATAGTTAGCCCAGATATGGGAAGAGTACCCTTGTTTGAAAAGAGAAAGTTGAGCTATTTGCAGGGCTTTAGCCTTACTTTTCCCCGATGTCAATAACTCTGTATAAAATTGTGTCATCAGTTCAGTATTACGAGCGTCTTGTGCTATCCATAAACTTGATAAGGCACTACGCGAACCTAATCTTACGGCGATTCCAGCTAGTCCTAACACCGCTCGATTATCTCCAGCGGCGGTTTTACAGGCACTCAAAACCAATAATTCAAGGAGTTTTGTCTTCTCTTTACTAGCTAATTGAATCAAATCCGCAAAATCTTTACTTCTAATCTTTTCCTGATAAGCAACAATAAAGGTTTCTTCTGGATCTGAGCTAAACTCCCCATGGGTTTTGATGTGAATGCCAGAGAAGTTTCCCTCACTCAGTTGCCTTTTGATGTTGTCCTTAGTGAAGTCTTTATTTAAAATGGGTGGATTTGATTGGGTGATTTCGCTAATTGGTTTTAGTTCCGCTTCCAATTCCTTAATCGGTTCAAAGCGAAAATCATCCTGATCCTGTTTGATTCCTACTCCCCCCGTTAAAACATTTAAGTGTCGAGGTGTTGGCTTAGGCGCAAAAATTTGCAATCGGGGTGCTATCGCAATAGCATAGTTTTGCAAGAGATAGTCTCCTTGTTCTTGATCATAGAGAACTCCCATGGGGATATTCCGTAACACCCCATCGGGTACAAAAACTAAGGTTTCAATTTGTTGATTCTTTTCCAGATCGGGAATCAGAGGTTTAATCAACCAACGATAAATCTCTTGTGACTGGATGATAACATCAGGTTCATTCCCTGGATTAGCTAAAAATGTTTGTAAGTCTTTCAGCGTTTTTTCGATCTTAGTTATAGGAATAATAGTTTCGTAATAGTTCAGTGTCTGATCGGGGAGTTGGATAATAATCGCTAGTTTCGTGTCTAAAATAATTGGATAAATAATAGCCGCTTGGGGATCGGTAATCCAATCGGTCGTTTTGTAGAGTTTAATAAACCTTTCGGGATTACAGCTAAGAAAATTTTCTAATTCAGCAAGTTGCAACTTATTAATTTGCTCAATCGCTAATTTGAGTTGAACTTGGCTAGGTTTAGTATCACCATCCGTTCTCAAGAGCAAATCGACCAACTCTCGATAGACAGGTTCCACGTTATCTCGAAAAGAAAACTGTACCTCTGGATTAGCCGGAAGCAAATCACGGCGAATAGCATCAAGGTTGGCAACAGCAGCCGTGTAATGCTGAATCGCTTTTTCAATTTTCCCCTGTTGTTTCAGCAAACGCCCTATCTGCCATTGCCAACGATAGGAAATATCTGAAGCACTGATTTCTTGCGCTAAGGTTAAAGCTTGTTGAGTTAGATCGAGAGCATCATTTAGCTGTTTATTGGTTTGATAAAGTCTAGCTAAATTCCCCAGCGCCAAGGATTCTATCCGCTTGTCTTGGAGAGCGCGAGATTGTTGAACGGCTGTGGCTAAGTATTGAGTAATTTTAGCGATATCTACGGTTGGCTTTGTCCCTTTTTTAGTTTTTATTGTTCTCAATTTAATTAAACTATTGGCAAAGTTTATTTTAGCAATCACTCCTGAACGACTGGGGATTAGTTTATCTAAATTTTGATCAATTTCTGGCAATAATATCTGAAGGTCTGATAACTCCTCAGTCTCCAGTAACAGATTCAATAAATTGAGTTGGGCTTGAAGTTGAGTTTTCGGGACTTTAGCGGCGTCTTGGTATAATTCTTTAGCTGATTTAAGATTTTGGATCGGCTTCGGATCTTTTTCTTTGCCTATGGCTTTGGCTTTCTGCCATAAGGCTCGTTCGGTATTGCCTAAATCTAGTTTAACGGCACCGATTAATTCTGGTATTTCTAATCTTGTCGCCAATTTTAACGTTTCATTTAATAGCTGCTGAGATTCCCTGAATTCACCAAGTTTTCGCAGGACATTACCCAGACTTAACCATCCCGTCACTTTCAGTTCTAAGTTAGTTGTCGCATCTAGAGTATCCTTTAATCCGGCTAATAATCGTTTTGCCGGAAGGTAATCGCCTAATTCAAGCATGGCTTGCACTTGGTTCAGTGAGTTTTGGATTTCTCCTTTACCCTCACCTATCTGCTGATAAATAGTAGCGGCTTTTTGCCAAGTTGCCAAGGCGACTTCAGGTTTTCCAGTGGCGAATTCTAGTTTACCTTTAATCTCTAAGCTAGAAGCAAGAATTTTTTGATAATCATCAGTCTGTTGGTGAAGTGAGATGACTTGATCATTCTTGTTTAATAACCGTAAACTTTCTGTAATTGCCGCCTTAGCTTCTCCCCATTGTCCCAATTGCTGATAGGTTAAAGAGAGATTACTTAAAGCCATGGCTTGATTCAGCAAATCCTGCTGAGTTTTGAAGGCTTCAGCGGTTTCTTGCCAAACCCTAGCTGCAGCTACATATTGCCCTTGTTCATAAAGGCATTTTCCCGTTTGGGCTAATCTCTCTCCCAGCCCTTCTCTGGGTAAGAGAGGGGCGTCTAACTCCCTCCAGGTTTTGCAGGAAAGAGGAGTTGCAGGGGTTAAGTTTTGCTGAATTGCCACTCCCGGCTTTATTGAGGATGAGACAGTTAAAATTAGCGTCAGTAAAAACAGACT
Organism: uncultured Coleofasciculus sp.; assembly: GCA_937127375.1. Taxonomy (GTDB): domain Bacteria; phylum Cyanobacteriota; class Cyanobacteriia; order Cyanobacteriales; family Coleofasciculaceae; genus Coleofasciculus. Next base: position 9,121 of record CAKZMA010001500.1, read on the forward strand.
GGTGAGAATTCGCGATCGCCAAGGATTAAACTGAAAGAGATGTCCTAGACTAGGGAACTGTATTGCTCTTTTTGTCACCATCTGAACATTACCCAAAACCAACCTACTATGAGATTATTCTGGCAACTTGTTCTCAGACAACCGTATAATTACGGAATTCTCTGGGCGACCCGAGTCAATTGAGTGGATTCCTGTTGTTAATTGATGCAAGCGGGTCGCCCCTACCCCATGTTTATGGCGTCGTAGAATGAATGCGATCGCGTTGATTACATTTTTGATTTTAACCTTTGTAGTTAATGATGCCAGATTAGGGCGAAGACAGCGCAACTACGAACCTCGCTTCAGGGCACTAACTCATTTAATGCCCACAATTTACGCTAAATAAGCGCCTAACACAGCCTAAATCCATAGATTGAAAAACCCATAACCTGTTCACTCCAAACAACCAACATCCTCTGCGTACCTTTGCGTCATCCTCTGCGTCCTCTGCGTTAAAAAAACATAATTCCGATGCTATAAAACCAGTCCAGTAGATTGTGTTAGCTGTAACCCACTACCTTTATTCCCCCCCAAAATTGGTGCGTTACGGCGCTAACTCATTTAATCCCCACAATTTACGCTAAATAAGCGCCTAACGCACCCTACGTTATATTACTATTGGTATAGGTTCAGCCTCATCAAAAGAGTGATCTTATTTATTTTAAGGCTGACAACTCGCTGTTGGTAACCAAGGAGTTTGAGGTGTGACAATGGGTGCTTGAGCTACTAATTCTACCGTACCATCAGGATGAACAATCCAACCTTGAGCTTCTACTATGGGTTTAGATGCCGAATTATGGGGATTGCCAGTCGGTGCTATATTCCCGGAAAATTCTGGAGAATCCTCAGGTGTTGATACGGGAGACACTAACCCAACATTAACGGCATCACTACTCAAAGGAACATCAGTACGAACCGCTAAGCCACCCCTTCCCGTGACAATAAATTTATTCTGGATTCTTGCGCCCCCAATACCCGGACAAACTTGGGAAATCCCATCCCCTATAAACTCACTGGGTAACGTATTTAAGCGAATAGTATCTCGCGTATTAATTTCCATTGTCCCGTTGATTCCCAATTCAGATGCGGCACTCAAATCGCTTTCTGGGGTTCTGACTAACCGTTCCGGTAAACTAAAGCCAAATATGCCAACAGCGGTGACGAAAATATTACCCCCTCGCCCTTGAATGGCGGTAGCAGCAATGTCACTATTTTCGGGTAAAATAGCCATAACAAAATTGCCAGCCGTAATCATAATATTACCGCCATTGCCAGTACCCAACGCCTCGGTCAAAATATTACTGTTGTAGCGCAGTAATAGAGTATCGTCTGCGTCGATCACAATATTTCCTCCTTCACCAGATTGGGTTGTGACTAACAGGTTCCCTTGGTTATTGAGAAAAATAGAATCAGCGATAATTTCTACGTTTCCGGAAACCCCCGTTCCTGTTCCGCTGGCTGTTATTTCTGAACCATTTTGCACGGTTAAGCCTTGGGTATTAATTCTGATATTACCTGAACCAGATGTATTCGTCGCTTGCAGTTTTGCCTGATTATTAATCAGAATAGTATTCGCGGTAATGTCTAAATCTCCAGCCCCACCGGA
>CAKZMA010001501.1 GCA_937127375.1 uncultured Coleofasciculus sp.
GAACCGATGAACAACAGTTGCGGGATGCGTTACAGATGGGAGGTGGGAGATTGCGGACTTTTCGCGATCGCGGCGAGTTTTGGCAAGTGGAATGGATGACTCGTGATCGGGAACGTCATACCTCTGCGATCGCTAAGGGAGATTTAACCGTGATGAGTTCGGGAATCTGTCTGAGTGGTTGCGATCGCGACTTTGATTTACAATCCCTCGTTGGTGTGATCGAAGCCCGCCTCTAGTACCGCCGCCTTAGAAGTAATACCAAGTTGCTCTCAAAGATAGCAGATGGGGGAAAATACTGTATTAATTTTCATAAGGGTTCAACAAAGATTTCTTTACGAACTTTTCAAGAAACTTTCTCTCAATCTTGATTACAATCTAGTTATCGTCTACCACAATCTCTATTAAGCCCAGAGACATAAGATGCTGACAAAAAAAGCGCACCAGAGAAAAATCAGTAACTCATTTGACTTTAGTCAACTCTTTGCTCAAAGCATGAAAAAGGGTCAAATCAGTCACTCTGACTGGTATGAATTGCTGATCACACCGATGGATAATGCCTTTACCTCCGATCATGAGGATGCGGTGACTCGATTAATCTATGGGGTGCGACATGGCTTTGTTAAAGTCATTGAGAACGGTTAGTTGTTTTAAACTAGCCATTGGCTATGTCGCGAATGCGGTGATTGCCCAATTGTATTGATAATGTCTATTTTCTTTCACGAAAACCTCTATCGAACACCCGCCCTGATGACACGGTTGCAGGAGTTTCCGGTAACCGTATGCGGGGCTGGGGCGCTGGGGGCAAATCTGACCGAAAACCTGGCGCGTTCTGGGTTTGGCAGGTTACGGGTAATCGATCGCGATCGCATCGAAGAACGCAATCTTTCCACTCAACCCTATTACAAATCTGATATTGGTGCCTATAAAACTAAGATATTGACAAATACGCTCTATCGTGCATTAGGTATCACTGTCGATGGGCGTGCCAAAGAACTAACGGCGGACAACTGTTCTCAATTACTTCGGGATAGTCAGTTAGTGATCGATACCTTTGACAATAGTGTCGCCCGTCAAGCGGTGAAAGACTATTGTCAACAAGTGCAGATTCCCTGTTTGCATCTGGGATTAGCGAGTGACTATGCGGAAATCATTTGGAACGATAATTATCGCGTTCCCTCACCTGTCAATGATGATATTTGTGATTATCCCTTGGCGCGAAATTTAGTTATGCTGACGGTGGCGGTTGCTGGTGAGGTGATTATTACCTTTGTCGCTACTGAAAAGCAACAAAATTTCACGATTACGTTAGCCGATTTAGCCGTTAAACCTTTGAATCCGTAGGGGTTGGTGAATAAGGGACTTGCGGAAAAATAGATTTTATCGCCAAGGTCACCGAAGATTATTTTGATGGGTCAGCCCGCAAAGCCGAAACAGTCAAAATACCCCAGCGTTAAAGCTGGGGCATTCTATTTATTAAATTTTTTCTGTTATAGATTGGGGGAGTAGACTCCCTGGCTGAATGCATGATAGTCTGGAGTAGACCTAAACAAACAAATCATCGTCTTTTGGTCGGAGAAAGAGTAACCAATTCAGCGGCTGTTTTCCGGAAGGGATATAACCGTTCGATCCCCAGAAGCGACAGAACAATCAAAACCTGAATAGCCCATGGTGCCATAGCAAACCCAAAAATTAAGCAAAATATAGCACTACCTATAGCTAAAACCCGGGAAACTTCGTGAGAGGCGCGTAAAGACAGCCAAAGACTTGCGATGGCGCTGAGCAAAAGAATCAGGAAGATAGGAAGCATAGCGATCACCTCTTAAAAGTTCCTAGAGGGCTTCCATCTGATTCAACGACTGCGAAACCCTCAATGTTATCTACGCTAACATTGATTGATTAGAGAAAATTGTAATATTAATAACCAGTTCGGTTTTTTTCAGAAATCTTTGCATAACTTCGTATTCTTCAGGCAGAGGTGGGAGCATTTGCCTGCAAAAATCCGCATAACCAGTCCTTCAAGTGATAAGTAGCACGGCAATCATCTTCATTGTAGCGTTGAATAATCTCCAGTACCGTGCGATCGCCTGTTGTCAGCCACTGTTCATAGAGACAGACGCATTGAGAACCCGTTACCGCCGCATCGCGCCACTCAAAGCCTAACCACCGCGCTAAATGTTTGAGTGAATAGCTTTCCACTGGTAAAGTTACTGTACTCATAACGTGCTGATGAACATCGACAAAGCGCGACAGTAAGGGCTGTAGCTGGGTGAAGGGGGTTTTGTAAAGTTTAGCTAAGCGCTTGACGGTTTCGACTTCATAATCAGAAAAATGAAAGATGGGAGCATCGGGGTAGAGCCACACTAACTCTAAAAATTGCTGCCAGATGAGGGCTTCATCGTCGGGATGTTCTGCCAAGAAGGGGTGAAATGTCTCGGTATTGGTGGAGCGATCAATTACCAAGATACCCAGTAAATAGTCCAGGTTTAAGTCGGGTTGAGCCTCGATATCAAAGAAGAGTTCGACAGAGGCTTGAGGTAATCGATCCGTATATCTCATGGAAGGCTGAAACTCTGAGTAAGAATTAACTCCAGCACCATTTGCATTGTTCTCCGATTCCGTCAACCTGTCGAATGGTGGAGTCTCAGTCGCTGGCTCAAATCTCTGACGCAGAATCACCCGATTGTGCTGAATCGATTGAGCCTGTTGCACTAAATTTAATCCCACTTCGCTGCCAAACTCATAAGCCAAGGTGCTAATCTCAGCTTGGGCAAGGGATTCTACCGTCGTTATCCCTAACTCCTGTAAACTCTGGTAGCGCTTTGGCGTAACACCGGGTATCAACGAAATATGCTTTTGAGACTGCGCGATCGCATAACAGCTACTATGCCAATGGCAAAGCCCACATTTTTGCCGTGAGATAAAGACTTCCGGCGCTTGAGGTTGTTGCAGAGTTTGAATACAGTCTGCCAACTCCGCCTGCATCAAGGGTAGCCATTTATCCAGAGTCACCGAGTAGGCATTTCGACGCCGTAAAATTAACCAAGCCTGACTGGGTAAACTTCCCTGTATTTCAGCCAAAAGATGGGCATGAAACGCGGCGATGATTTGATAATCTGCCTTAGCCCGCCTGCCGAATTTAATCGAGACTGGAACATACATCCAATCCCCGAAAATCGAGTGTCCTGGCTGTTTGAGCAATAAATCAGGAGAACCCAGCAGCGTGACTCCCTCAACCGTTTGCCGGAGCAAAAGTCCCTTAGCGATACAATCGACGCCTTGCTGCATCAACTCCCATGTCGCCTGCGCTCCCGCTTGCCAATCATCTCGCCGATAGTTAGGGGTTTGTATCGGTGTCAGGTTGGCTCCAGTCGGTAATAAGGATAGGAGTGGACTTTCTCCCGCAGAACCATAGCTTTCCTCGTATTCTGCGCTTTTGAGGATAGCTCGCCGATGCGCCGAACTATCTTGGCGCAGTTTCAGCAGAAAATCTTGGGGCGGATCTTTTTGACTCGGATCACCCGAATAATCGAGAAACGCTCGACGCCGACAGCGTTTGTAATAGAGGAGCAATTCATCCGTCAGCAGTATAGCTTCATTAGGGATTGGGGATTGGGAATTTGTGATGGAGGATGGGTGATTGCTCATATTCGCGAAGCGCCAAGCACGCTCCGTCATTTTTCGTAGCACAGGGAACAAGGACTTTAAATTCATAATTCAAAACTCATAACTTAAAACTCGGCTAGGGCGGGTTTTGAATAAACGTTATCATTAATAGCTTGTGCGAAAGTTCATCAACCCGCCCCTACACAATTAAAACTCAACATGAATCGCGGGAATCCCTGTCCTCCACGCGCCATCACGGGGAGGGATAGCGGGGCGACGTAGGTACGGAGTCGCTAGTGCAGCGCGGCAGAAATACTTGAGCAGCCCATCTTAGGTTGAATAGAACGCTCCTTAAGCATTTGGGGAGCGCCAAAACCCTTTATCTATCGTAGGGTGGGCATTGCCCACCATCCTTAAGTCAGTGACATTCATCTTAAGTTAAGATGGAACGATAAATCCAAAAAACTGGATGACCCAATCAAATCTTACCCCAAACAACTGTAGTGAAAGGTTTGTAGTCAGTGATATAGCACTACACACTAAGGTTAGGACATATCCAGAAAAATTCAAATCGCTCAATCCCTTGTAAGATAAGCTTTTGTCTTCACTATTGCAAGAAAGCCTATTGCCTATTCCCTGGTGCGTAGCGCTATACCAACGCTGATGGCGAAGACAGCGCAACTACGAACTTCGCTGACATCGGTGCTATTCGTTCTCAACCTTTTCCAACTGTCGTCAAAACTTAAAACTTTTTTCTACACAGGATGCAACTTTTCGCAGTTATTATTAATGGTCACTGGCAACCCGGAATCGGTGATCCTACGTTTATGGGCTGGTTTACAGTCGTGGCGTATTTTATCACAGCGTTATTGTGCCTGATCAGTGCCTTACCTCATCGGCTCGTCTTCCCTCTACAGCGAGTGAGTCAAATTCGTTGGCTATGGGGATTCTTCGCCATTCTTTTATTATTGCTGGGTATTAATAAGCAATTAGATCTACAGTCTTTGGTGACTGTAGTAGGCAAGGAATTAGCCCTATCTCAGGGTTGGTATCAGCAGCGTCGGATGGTTCAGACGCAATTTATTCTAGGAATTGTGATGGCGGCGTTAGTTTTAGTTTCGGTAATTGGACGCGCTATCTATGCTGAACGGCAAACCTATCGGTTAGCGCTTTTAGGTTTAATGTTCCTTTCTTGTTTTATTGTCATTCGCGCCTCATCCTTTCATCATATTGATGCCTTGATAGGTTGGCAAGTGGTCGGATTAAGGATGAACTGGATATTAGAAATAGGGGGTATCGCTTGTATCGCTATTGCCGCAATCAGGACTATTTTTAAGCGAATGTCACTGACTTAAACCCGCCCCTACATAGGGGTTGCTTCAGGGAGTCTGGTGGTGGGGGTAGGAAGCAGGGGAAGCTGGGGGAGCTGGGGGAGCTGGGGGAGCTGGGGAAGCAGGGGAAGCAGGGGAAGCTGGGGGAGCTGGGGGAGATGGGAGAGATGAGAGAGATGAGGGAGATGCTGCTTTTAGGCTTGCATTGCAAGGTTTTTGACCGTCTAGGCACCAAAACCTTGGATTTGTTGGGTCAAAAAATGGCTGGAAACCCTTGTTTGGTATATCATCTACATTCATGCAGCAAGCCCTACATAATCAAAACTCAGACTAAGGGAAACAGTTGATGAAGGTAAAATGCCAAAGCAGCACTGGCTACAGGTACGGTAAGATTATCCATGCCCCACTTTGAGAACATTTCTAAACCTGTAGCCCCTAACGCCACAGCAATAGGGAGTAACCACGTTTGCCAAACATTACCCTGAACCCCAACTAGAATTAACCAACTGACCCCATAGCTGATGAGAGTCATCGTCAAAGAACCTTCCCAGCTTTTTGTCATCCCCCAGATTTGGTACTTATGCTGCCCAAATCGCTGACCAATTAATCCCGCTAGTCCATCTCCCCAGGTCATGACTAAAATGCCAATAGCGGCATAGTGGAATTGATGGGGCGACCAAAACCAGGCGATGAGGATGCCCATACTCACTGCATAGAAAAATGTACCAAAACTTCTACGTCCCACACTGTTGATACCGGGCAGAAATGGCACATAATACGACAAAAGTGCGATCGCGCTAGCGATGATGGATGCGGTTATACCAACCCAGGCGGGAATTTGTAACCACCAAGCCACCAAAATCACATTGCCAGTACCGATATGAACAACTTTGCGGGCTAATTCTGAATTCGTAGAAGTCCGGCGATGGAGTGTCTCAGCGGATAGCACAATCACACCTAGCCCCAGTGCCACAATACTAATGTGGAGCCATAACACCGGAATTGATTCAAACCAAGGTAATGAGTCAAACAAGGGTTAAACACGAATAACACAGCAGTGCCTTATAACACTCTATTACAGGATGAAAATTTTATTAATTTGGCTGATTCGAGCCTACAGAACCTTAATTTCCCCTATCTTTGGGCCAACCTGTCGATTTCATCCAACCTGTTCAACCTATGCCCTACAAGCCATTGAACGCTTTGGTTCCTGGCGTGGAAGTTACCTCGCACTGCGGCGCATCTTACGCTGTCATCCATTTCATCCGGGGGGTTATGATCCGATTCCGGACGCAACTCCCAAGGATGATAGGGGAGCTGGGGGAGCTGGGGGAGCCGATTTGTAGGGGTGGGTTTTACAGATAACGTTTTGGCACACACTGATAACTTATAGCAGTAGACACATCGATTAGGACTTTCGGCACCATTGTAGAGACGTTGCATGCAACGTCTCTACTCGCGCCCGCCCAGTTGTAGAGGTGAGTTTTACAGATTTCGCCAAGAAAGATAAATCCGCTAAATTGCGTATTAAGAATCATTACTATTGCTGAGGAAATTACGTAAGTAGAAATACACAATAGTAGTTAAGCACATACGACTTATCAAGGACTTACGTCATTGAGTTATCTAAGCAGTATCTCCGTGTCTAAACGTAAGTCCTTTTTTCTTGCAGGTCTTACCGTGAAAGTCCGTCATCTTCAATTAATTTAATATTTCTTTATAAAAAGATACAATACTCTCCGTGTTTCTACGGTAATACAAACGAACTATCCAGCAAATTTCCGGAAATATACGGATTATTTCGCTCTTTGAGTTGGATATGTTCTAAGAGGAAACACTGTATTCTTTAGCCCCTGAGCGCTTGTTCTGACGGTCAGGGGATTTCTTGTATCGGTCTTGAGTCATTAGTCTAAAAAACAAAGGACTAATGATCACGGACAAGAACAATGAAACCCTATTACCAGATTCCGATTCGAGACTGTGGAGAACCCCTCGTTCCCATACCCTTGGAGCGGTTCGCGGTGGAATCCCTTCATGCTTATGAAAAACTGGGCGCTCCTTATGGGAAGACGTCTCCCTACCATTTGCGCCAGACAGTGTTAGAGGCATTAATCACAGCTCAACATGACCTGCAACAGCGATGTCCGGGTTGGCGTATCCTGATTTTTGATGCCTATCGTCCTGTAGCGGTTCAGGAATTTATGGTTAATCATACCTTCGCTGAAGTGGTGCGATCGCAAAACATCAACCCAGCGACTCTATCGGAAACTGAACGCCAGAAAATATGGCAGCAAGTATATAAAATTTGGGCATTACCGAGTCCTGATCCCTTAACCCCACCACCTCATAGTACGGGTGCAGCCGTGGATATTACGCTTGTTAATGAGAAGGATGAGACGATTGACATGGGATCGGAGATTGACGAACTCTCACCCCGTTCTGATCCCGATTATTACGCCCAAGAATTGCACCTCCCCTATCATGCCCATCGGCAATTGTTACGGGATATCATGCAAAAGGCAGGATTTCAGCGTCATCCAGGGGAGTGGTGGCACTTCTGCTGCGGCGATCAGATGTGGGCGTGGTTGTGCCATCAACAGCACCCCAGCCAGAGGTTTATCGCTCGTTATGGTCGAGTAGCTGGTGATTAAGGGAATTAAACCGATATTCTGGGTAAAGACGATTTTTTTGTCTGTCGATCACTCCCATCTGAATAGGTTATGGTTGCACCGAAACAAGTCTATGTTCTCTTATTCAATGCTCGTAGCGAAAACGAGGGGATTCACACCTTGCAAATCGGCGATCGCAATGTGGTGTTGATGTTTGAGTCAGAGGATGACGCCATTCGTTTTGGCGGGATGCTGGAAGCCCAGGATTTCCCCAATCCCTCGGTGGAAGCGCTGGAGGTTGAGGAAATTGAAGAATTCTGCCAAAGTGCCGGCTATGAGTGCCAACTCGTTGAAACCGGGATGTTGGCATTACCGCCGGAAACAAATGTGGAAAAAACAGACTGGCAACCTGATGGGACGCCAACTCAAGAACCAGAGATGTCTGATCTGGATCGAATTCGCCGTCAGCTAGAGGGACTTTTGTAAGTGGGTGAGAAAATTTCAAGTTAACGGTGGGGATCGTCATTTGTCATTTGTCATTACTTAAGGGTTTGAGGAATATTTACAGAACTTAATGTAGTTCGGAAATACACTTACAATAAATCAGATGAAAAAGTTGGAGGAACGAGGTTATCTGCTAACGGAACAGGTAAACCCTCAAAGTCAAAATCTCGACCAGCTCACCTCGCTAGAGTTAGTGGATTTGTTTAATCGCGAGGATGAGGAAACGATTCGGGCGATCGCTGCCGTTAGAACTCAACTAGCACAAGCCATTGAGCGCACGGCAAAAGCCCTGAAACAAGGAGGGCGTCTCTTTTATGTCGGTGCAGGGACTAGCGGACGCTTAGGGGTACTGGATGCGGCTGAATGTCCTCCCACCTTTTGTACACATCCCGAACTGGTACAAGGCGTTATCGCTGGCGGCGCCGGGGCGTTAATCCGAAGTTCAGAAAACTTGGAAGATCGGGAAGAAGATGGCATCGAAGCGATCGCGCACCGTCAGGTGACGGAATTGGATGTGGTGGTTGGCATTACCGCAGGTGGGACAACACCCTATGTACGCGGGGCGTTGCAAGCGGCACGACAACGCGGCGCTACGACAATTTTGCTCGCCTGTGTCCCCGCTGAACAAGTCAGTTATGAGGTGGATTTAGATATTCGCTTACTCGTTGGTCCAGAAATTCTTGCGGGTTCGACACGCTTAAAAGCCGGAACCGTGACCAAAATGGCATTGAATATCCTGTCTACAGGTGTAATGGTGCAACTGGGTAAAGTTTACGGTAATCGCATGGTCGATGTCGCGGTTACCAATAAAAAACTCCATGACCGTGCCTTACGAATTCTACAAGACCTGACTGACCTGAGTCGAGACGAAGCCGGATTTTTACTCGAACGCAGCGGACGCCGGGTGAAACTGGCACTGCTGATGCACTGGACAGGAGAAGATGCCCCAGTCTGCGATCGCCTGTTGAGTCAACAGCAAGGAAATCTCAGACAAGCCTTACTCAGTTACCAGAACAGTGGTGAGTGATTCATCAACAGCGACTTTCCGCAGCTTCCCTACTCAGCTACAGTAGAACTATTGGCTTTTGCTGCTACAAGTTTCATTAAACATGTTCAACGGATCAGAGACGACTGCAACAGTTTTACTTCTCCTTGTCGCCCTTGGTGTCATCGGTTGGGGATATAGGCGTGCCAGAACTTACGGCAGACTCGGCATCCTCGCCTGGTTGCAGTCCCTCGTGTTGACGGTTCCCTGGCTGATATTTTTTGTCCTATTGGCTGCCGGAATTTATCTGAATATTGTTGGTATCTTGTTTTTATTGGTGGTTTCAACCGGGATCTATATTTTCCTCGGCAAACGGTTGCGGGAAGAAGGTCAAGATGCCGTCTTGCAGAAGCGTGCCAACCAGTTACTCCATGAGAAATCTGATCCCAACGACAGTCAAAATGCATCACCGCAAGAAGACACCTCAGCAACCGCCCCATCACCAGAGAGTAGTAGTCCGGCAGGGACTGAAGTTATACCCATTTCGCCAGAAGATCTGAAGACTATCCAGGGAATTTTTGGTATCGATACATTCTTTGCCACAGAAACCATTCCCTACCAGGAAGGGGTGATATTTAAGGGGAATCTGCGTGGCGGTGAGCCTGAGGCGGTGCATTCCCGTTTATCTGCCAGTTTAGAACAACGGTTGGATGACCGCTACCGACTCTTTTTAGTTGAAGATCCCGAAGGAAAACCTGTGGTGATTGTTCTACCCAGTAGCAATGATCCGCAACCGCTAACGATTCCCCAGAAAATTTTGGCGGGGGTGTTGCTGGTGGCTACCATTGTGACTAGCTTAGAAGCGGCTGGATTTTTGCTCAATTTTGATTTGTTTACTGCACCTGAACGGGTGAAGGAAACCTTGCCCTTAGGTTTAGGGATTTGCACAGTTTTGGCAGTACACGAACTCGGTCATTTGTGGGCAGCACGGCGTCATCAGGTTCGCTTGAGTTTCCCATTTTTTATTCCCAGTTTACAAATTGGTTCCTTTGGGGCGATTACCCGCTTTGAATCATTGGTTCCTAACCGTAAAGCCTTGTTTGACATTGCCTTAGCTGGACCGGCGGCGGGTGGGATTGCGTCTGTTTTCCTACTGCTGTTGGGCTTGGTTTTGTCTCATCAAGGCAGTACCTTTCAGGTTCCGGCTCAATTTTTCCAAGGTTCGGTTTTGGTTGGTGGGTTAGCCCGGATTATTTTGGGGAATTCTCTGCAAGCACCCCTTGTTGATGTTCATCCCTTAACTATTATGGGTTGGCTGGGGTTAGTGATTAGTGCGTTGAATTTAATGCCAGCCGGACAGTTAGATGGGGGGCGGGTTGTTCAGGCTATCTATGGACGCAAAACGGCTCGCCGCACGACGATTGCGACGTTGGTCATCTTGGGAATTGTGGCATTAGCAAATCCCTCGAATCCATTGATTTTGTATTGGGCAATTATCATTTTGTTTTTGCAGCGTTCTTTGGAGCGTCCGAGTCTCAATGAAATTACCGAACCGGATGATACGAGAGCTATTTTAGGCTTAGTGGCGCTATTTTTAATGGTGGCAACATTGATTCCTTTCACGCCAGCGTTAGCGGTGCGTTTGGGTATTGGTAGTTAAGAGGTGCGGGGATTGTAGAGACGCGCTTTTGAAGCGTCTGAGAAGCCAATCTGTAGGGGCGGGTTTTACCC
>CAKZMA010001502.1 GCA_937127375.1 uncultured Coleofasciculus sp.
TGTAGGGGCGGGTTTAGGGATAAACGTTGAATCAACACCGCTAACTTTTGTGCAAAACCCGCCCTTCATCATTGGTGTCTCACCCATCCTTGTGTCGGGGCGGGTTTAATCATTATTGCCGCAACTTTTTCAGTGTCTTGATCACTTCCTGGGATGACTTCATATCCCCTTGCTCATAAAACACTTTTGCCGCTTTCTGAAAATCGGCAATTGCCCGTGGTTTATCTCCCAGACGACGATAAGCAAATCCCCGACAGGTTAACGCCGTGGCATTATTTTGATTATCCTGTAAGACATAATTAAACGCTTCAATAGCGCCGTGGAAATCTTCCTGATTTAACTTGTGTACGCCGATTTTATGATACTCTTGAGGCGTTGGTTCATCCGTCGCCACGGATACAGGTTCTGGGGAGAACGGAGTCGCCAGAGAGAGGGTTTTCACCCTGTCCAAATCCGCGATCGCGCCTTGGTAATCCCCCATCGCCGAACGCACGGTACTGCGTTGGTTATAGGCTTCTGTATAATTCGGATCGAGTTCTAAAACCTGATTATAGGCATTCAGCGCCGCTTGATAATCGCCTAATTGATAACGTAAATTCCCTTGAACCATTAACCCTTGAATCAGTTTCGATTCATCATCCTCAACGGCGTCGGGTTCTTGATTCAATGTATTGGCAATCTGTTGGAAAAATGCCTTCGCCGCCACGGGTTCTAGGCGCATCGCTTGGTCAAAATCCTCAATACTTGACCAATTTTCCCCCAACTGCAACCGCACATAACCACGATTCAGATACGCTTGAGCATCATTGGGATTCAATTCTAAGACATGGTTAAAATCCGCGATCGCCTCCTGATACGCTCCCAAGGCGATTTGATTCATCCCCCGGTTAAAATACGCCGCCGTCAGATTGGGATTAATCCCTAAAGCGCGATCGCAATCTCCAATCGCATCTTGATAAGCCTCTACTTCAAACCGAGCAATTCCTCGATTTAAATACCCTTCCGCTAAATTCGGATTCATCCGAATCACTTGATCACAATCTGCGATCGCACCATCATAATCTTCTAATGCCAACCGCAGCATACTCCGATTCAGATAACCTTTAGCATAATTCGGATCAATTTGCAAGGCTTGATTATAATCCTGCATCGCCCCCCAGCGATCATTAAGCGTCGCCAGAATCAAACCGCGATCGCTATAAGCTTGAGCATTTTGAGGATTAAGCCGTAACACCTCATCAAAATCCCCGATCGCACCCAAAGCATCTCCCTGACAATAGTGACTCATCGCCCGATAATGGTAAGCCTGCGCCAAATCGGGATTAATCTGCAACGCTTGGTTAAACGCCGCGATCGCACGGCGATAGTCCCCTTGCTGAAACGACGCGATTCCCTGACTCAACCAGGTATCGGCGTCAGATTGCACATCCTTTATCCCAGTCGAGGGACTCTTGGATACTTTAGAATTCCCTGATAAAACCATATTCTCGTCCTGCTGATGCTTGTCGCCACTCATGTCCGTCAACCGAACAGTTTCTCCTCTTCTTGTTTCGCAGGTGCGATCGCTTCATCCGGATTCGTCATTTGCAATAATTGAACGGTTAGGTCAGGGCGGGTTTAGTTACATCAGGGTGAAAACGAAATGTTAGTAGTAAAACCCGCCCCTACAAAAGATGTTTTATCGGAACGCCTCTTTTCCCTCTGCTTCCCCAGCTTCCCTCTCACGGTACCAATTTCCTGACACTGAGCGTTTGCCACTTTTCTACATCTTCACCATTCCGAACAGGTTCTGGTGTGGAAATGGCTCTCACTTCATCAAAGAAAACCTGAGTGTAGGGAATAACTAACTCTGTGGCTAATTTTTTTTGAACGGCTTGATCGAGGTGTTGGTAAAGCAAACTTAAATGGGGATTGAGAACATAAGCAGAAGCATTAGCCGAGTTATGGCGCAATGTTTCGGAAATCTGAGTCAGAATTGCCGATGGGTGAAACTGCACAAATAATGTTTTAGTATATAAATCGCTATAGCCGACCTGATCGATATCCAGCATAAACCCAGAAACATTCTTTACGGCTGTTTCGATTAATTTATCAACCGATTCATCAGCCGTATAGTTTTCCGAATAGATAGTGACATGAGGCTCAAACCTTGGCGCATTATGGGCTTTAGCTAGAGAATTTATCATCTCTTGAAAAAAGGGTTGATAAGCTGCTGATGGTATCAGCCAGAACGATATTTTAGTCTTCATTTGGTATCTAGGGCTGTATATCCCATGTAGGGGCGGGTTTAGGGAAATAATTAGGGGTTGCTGAATAAGTCTTGTAGTGGGGTAGGGAGCAGGGGAAGCCGGGGGAGCAGGGGGAGCAGGGGGAGCAATGATACCCCTACAAGTAACTGATGATCGTATGGGTAAATTCAGAACTCATCCTCAGATAAATCTGACAAGTCCGGCGGAACCACAATCCGATCAACGGAAACTTTGTGACTTTCCCGTTCACTATCTAAATCTACCGTAATCGCTTCAAAGCGAATTTCTACTGTCCCAAAGGGTACAACCAACTGAGTCAAGGCTTCTAATTCTCCCGCTTTATTCGGACTTAACTCCATTAACCACCGGGGTCCATCAAGTAGGGAGCGACTTTGGCGATCTTGAACCCATAATTTAACACCCAAGCGAGCCGAATGAGGATTCAATTTAATCTTTACCAGTAAAGGTTCCCCAGCCGCTAGTTCCTGAGTCGGGATGAATAGTTCTGGTGTGGGTAAAGGCGTCCCTAAGTCGAGTGGAGCCATGTCAGAAGTTCTCAGGTGCGATCGCGCTCCTGTTTCTGTCTCAACGGTTCTTGAACCAACTAGCCCAGACGCTGAGGATTCGGTAGTCGGGGGTTCATCCTCAACCACAATTTCTCGCTCCAACAATTCCTCACGATTCAAGGGAGGATGATCGGGTTGAACAGGGGGTTCGAGTTTCGGGATCTGCTGATGATTTAGACTCCCCACCTCCTCGGTGTCTTCATCCCACATCGATTCATCAAAGCCATTTAATTCTTGATCTTCATCATCAGAGGATGGCGAAATTTCTTCGGGTTGAGCAAATAATGGATCAACCTCTGGCTCGGATAATTCCCCTTCCAACTCAACCAAGTCCTCGCTAGGGGGTAACTCCACTTTCAGCCATTCGGCTAAATCCGTATCCGTCATTAACGCATTCAAACGTCCCCAGAATCGGTTATCCAGATTCAGTTCAGTGAAAGCGCGATCAACCGCGATCGGATCTTGGTCGATGGGTGCAGCACTTGACATCGCGGCTGTTTTCCACTCGGATAAGTCTGAATTCGCTATCTCCTCTCCCTGGGAGGATTCGGATTCCGCCTCTGGTGTTGATGTCCAGACATCGGATATCTCGGTGGACTCTGTAGAAGCCTGTTCAGATGTTTCTGCTAAGGCGGCGAGATTGTCCTCTAGGGGGGGCGTTTCTTTTGAGGGTTCAGCGGACTCAGTTCCGGTTTCCGCCTGCACAGAGGCTTCAGTGACAGCCGTGTGAGGAACAGGGATAGTCTCGTCGGTTTCCCCCTCGCCTGTTTCTGACACCAGAGATTCGGTGACAGATGAGTCGATTACGAAGTCTTCTGTTGTATCGTCGGGTACTGAAGGCGTTGTTTCGGTTGTCTGTTTATCAGTCGGTTCAACAGCTTGCGATCGCGTTTCTGTTTCTGGCTGGATTTCCGCAAGGGATTCCGATTCTCTTCCTGTGGTTGGTTTGGGCTGAGAAAAGGTAGGCAAATCCAGCGATTTGGTTAATCCGGGCTGGGATTGGGGGTGATAAAGCTGTGGGGGTAAAGGTTGATGGGATGAGGGTTGGTAGGTTAAAGGCTTGCGGCTGTTCCGATTATCAACCAGATCAAGAAATATCTGATTCAGAGGAATTGACGGTGACTTGGGTTGTGGGGTAGAAACCTCAGGCGTTGTGTCTTCCGATTTTGTCCAATTTCCCGATTGAACCGCAACTAACAATTCATCTAAATCTACGGTGACTGTAAACGGTTGACTGGCTAATGCTGTCCCCGTTGATTCATACAGGTTAACTTTTCCTAGTAATAAACAGGTTTTGCTGTCTGAGGGAATCTCTAGAGTCTGGCTAAACGTGACCGGAAATGCGGGTGCAGCTATGGGGGTTCGGACATCCACGACAACCTCTCCGGTTTGCGGATGACGTAATTCATAGTGTAGGATGCCCTGAAACTGATTCGTCTCACTTAGGACAGTTTCCCTAGGGTCTAGCGGATGCACCTTTAACTGATCCACCTGTCCGGCTACAGTCAGAGATTCTCCCCGTTGTGTGACTAAAGCTTCCTCCTCTAGGGTTACGATTAATCCTTGCCATGACGTATCTTCCTCTGGGGAAAATTCGGATTCTGGGGAGATGGGAATAGGCAATTCTGAAGACTCAGACGCTTCAAATTCTTTGATTACCGGATCAAGTACCTGTTGCAACACTTGCTCTAGCACTTGCAGGGATTGATCCAAGATGGGATTGGAGATAGGAGATTGGGAAGAGGTAGAGGTTGGAATCGGGATATCGGGTTCAGGAATCTCTAACTCAGGTAATGCTTCCGGTGAGGGAGAGGTGGCTTTTGTTTCTGAGGGTGTCATTTCCTCTCTATCCCCGGTTTTGCCATTTATTGGGTGGGAAAGGGAATGTTCTGTATCCGTTTGAGAGGTGTCTGTCGCCGCTATCGGGGTTTGAGAGGGGGTATGAGGTTGGGGTAATGTGATTGTCTCAGTTAGAGTAGGTAACTCAGTTGGAGAGGGGGATTGGGTGGATTGGGCGACAAGGTGAGATGAGTCGAGTGAATCATTATCCGCATCCGCGATCGCAGGTTGCTCTGGTGTGGGGAGAACCTCTTCTGTCTCTGGGCTATGGAGGGACGTGATCAATGGGGGGTGACGTTCCTCAGGATGCGCGGAGTCATTATTGACCGTTTCCGGAGTGATCTGATGTCCTTGTGCCTTCTCTGCGCTTTCTGCCTTATGTCCTCTATAGTCTACCTCTAAAGAGTCTTCTACCTTCGCGCTGAAGCCTTCTGCCTGATTGAAAACCTCACTCACCTTAGGTACAACTGATAACTGTACCGTTTCCTGCCAGGAATTGCCCAAAAAATCGGACATAATATCCCCACAGCAGCGCAACTCCCACAGACCGGGCTTAAGATAGGTAAAGGGAATAATCACCATTAACCCATCAGGGTTAGTACGGCGCGATCGCTTTTGATACCGTCGCTTGGGTGGTGTTTCATTCGTATCGGTATGCGTCACGCAAATTTCCACATCGGTATTGGCGCGACTCGAATGAGCCACTACCCGGTATCGACCCACATCTAAGTCAAGCTTAGGGGATTTGATCGGTAACCAAGTGCGATCGCCCTCTTTTTGGAGTAGAAATTCCCAATAGTCCATAATCGTTAACGATTCTTCATTAAGTCGTGAGTAGGTTATAGTGAGTCAAAATTTGGTTAACTCGTTCTCGACTCACCGCATCAGAATCATCAGCATGTTGAATCCATAACCCCTCTACTTGACTTTGATTGTAATCAAACGTCTGGGACATTTGGGGGATTAGCTCAACGTCTACTCCTTCTACTTGCCGTAAATGAGCCGCCACCTCTCGATAAACGGCTAAAGGCAATCTCGAACCAGATACATAATATCGTAGTGATTGGCTTGCCACAGGCTGTACGTTTCAATTCAATCGTTGACAGTTTCCCCTACCTTATCGGGTATATCAGAAAGAGACGCGCCATGGCACGTCTCTACAAACACATTCATCAGCACGAGTAATCTTAACGATCACGCGGGTGGCGGTGGCAAGGAACCTGTAGAGGATTCGGCTTGTGCTGGAGTTCCCGCAGGGTCTTCACCAACCTGTCTAGCCACTTCTTGACCATATTGCTCCAGAACAACCACTGGCGTCGGACCGCGATTCACTTCAATCCGCTTAACCAGAACTTGTCCGTTGGAAATCCTTTGTCCTTCTTGGACGTAGCGGCTTGGTTCATTGGGAACTTTGACAATAGCTCGAGGCACATTGCCAACTTGGACTACACCCTCAACTTCCACTTGCCTAGCTAATGTAGGATCTGGTAATTTTGGCAGTTCGGGAACCAAGGGAGGGGGTTGCGGAACCGGACTGCCACTGGCTGTCGCACTACCTGGTTGCCCTCCATTACCACCATTACCACCATTGGCACTCGTTCCTCCTGGTGATGTTGTTGCTCCTGGTACTACATTGGAACCGTTTCCACCCGTTCGTCCTGTGCCACCTGTGCCACCTGTTCCTCTGCTTTGATTGCCACCGCCTGGACTACCTGGACTACCATTACCCGTCCCCCTCTGAACGGGAGGCGAGGGGAATCGCGGCACAACAGGTACAGGTGTAGATCGTCCTTGTGCTTGAGGATTAGGCGATACGGTTACTTCCGGTTTTAGGGTCAGGGTAGCAAAGGGATCGCTGCGTCCTTTTTCTACTTTTCTAACTTGTTCCTGGGGAGACCCACTTCGGATCAACCCTGATGCTGTCGGCAATCTCGGCTGCGCGTCTACATCAGGATTGGCAAAGGGCGCTACCTGTGGTGCAGCGGGTGACTCGCTTGGCGATTCCTCTGTCGTCGGCTCTGGCACTTCGCCAATTTGCTCAGTATCGTCCCCCTGACAACCTCCCATATACAATGCTAATACTGTGGTCAACCCAACTAATAATTTTTTATGCATGATCGAGTCCCCCCATAGTTTTACAGAAGACACCACACAGAACACCCCAATTAGAAATAAATTTCAATTATTCTCTCTACCTACTATCTATTATAGTGAAAGCTTTGACTGCCACGGCTACTAGCGATCGCGCCATCATCTTTGACCCTTACTATTCCCCACCATTCATAATATTTTTCATGGCGCTGAGTCCTTTTTTCATGCGGCGAGACACGGTTACCACACTAATATTCAACACCTCTGCCACTTCTTTCTGAGTTAAGTCATGTAAAAAGACAAATTCCAAAACCTCGCGAGTCCGTTGTTCTAGGTGAACCAGCGCTTGCTGCAAGCGAATTTGGTCTTCTTGTGCCAGTTGAAAACTGCGATATTGCGGATCAGGGACAATATCACCCAAACTGGTTGTGCCGTCTTCTTCGTCCCCAACAGGCGTATCTAGGCTTAGAGGTTCTCGATTCTGATGCGCTAGTTTAATTTCTTGCCATTCGGCTAGGGAAATTTCCAGAGCTTCCGCCACTTCTGCATCGGTGGGTTGACGATTGAGTTGCTCTCGTAACTGGCGAATAATAGCGATAGACTGCTGTTGTAGTGCTAGCCAGCGCCGGGGGATACGAATACAACCGCCGCGATCGCGCAAATAGTGCTGAATTTCACCACGAATGTAGGGAATAGCAAAGGAACTAAAGGCATTACCCTTGCTGGGAGCAAATCGCTCAATCGCTCGAATCAGACCTAGACAGCCAACCTGTAGCAAGTCTTCATAGCTTTCGGTGCATTGATTGACCCAATAATGAGCTTCTCGTCTAACTAGCCCAATATTGAGATACACTAGCTGGTTGCGAGTCTCTGCGGATTTGGATTGCTGATAGTCTTGCAGCAGTCGCAGGCTTTCGTGTTTTAGTTCTTGTTCGTGGGTAATGGAAGTCAGCATAGCAAAAGTAAGGGGGTAGAAGCGTATTTTGAGTGAGAACCCTTAACTCAAGCCAGCGGTTTGGTGGGAAATTTGCTGCTGGAATCTAGAGGTTCAGATCACTACAGGTCAGGATCACTAATAGATTAGCCAGCTACAGCCGTTTTTCGCAAGTACGGCTACCACAACGCCAGGAAGCAGGAGCAGGGTAAACCCATGAGCTAACCTTTTGGCTAATCTCCAAGGAAAGCAGTCAGTACACCCTAATATCGCACTATGTTACAGCAGGACTCCAGTTTTTGGAACAAAATGTAGCTGAAAGTTCTGAGCTTGTATAGTAGTTTGTCGAAAGCATACCCCATTCAGTTAAGTATAACTCATATTTGCGATCGCTC
>CAKZMA010001503.1 GCA_937127375.1 uncultured Coleofasciculus sp.
GATTGACCTGAAACCATGACCAAAATCAGGCATGATTAGGGCAGCCCCGTTAAAAGCTGGAGGAACCTATGTCATCGGCTCCGCTATTTAGCGATCGCACTCATGCCGGTGAGGAGCTAGCTCAAGCGCTGCTTACCCAGATTGCTGCACTGGAAATGACGACGGGTGAGACTGTATCACCAATGGTGTATGCACTTCCCCGTGGCGGTATTCCTGTCGCCGTACCAATTGCTCGTCAGTTAAATTCTCCTCTGGATATCGTGGTGGCTAAAAAAATTACCACGCCCCAAAATCCGGAATTAGCCATTGGTGCTGTCACCTCAGACGGACAAGTTTTGTGGGCGCAACAACGATTATGGGGACGACTAAAGGAGACCCTGCGACAAACCGCCCTGCGTCATGCTCAAGATAAAGCTCAAGCTCAACTGGCTGAATTTGCCCCAGGTTGTCCTCAGGTTAACCCCCAAGGAAAATTAGCCATTTTGGTTGATGATGGAATTGCTACGGGGATGACCATAATCGCGGCGACTCAAACGTTGAAAGAGTATCATCCTCACCAGATCTGGATTTGTACACCCGTCGCACCAGGCGGACTGATCAAGAGGCTCGGTCGTTTTTGCGATCGCTTAGTTATCCTGGAAACACCGGATGACTTTCTCAGTGTCAGCCGTTTCTATGAGGAATTTCCGCAGGTCAACACAGATGAGGCGCTGGCTTATTTACAAGACTACAATCATCTTCCCTACCAAGAGTAGCCCAATTCCTTCTCTTAATCAATAGTTCTAGCTAATGAGTTTTTTCACGAGACATTTACAATTCTGTTGGCGCACCTTGGTGCTTTCCACGCAGCAAAATCCACCGGAGTCTATCGAACATTTGATGGTATTGTTAACCCTGGCTTTGGGCTTAAATTGGGTCTTTCAACCGGACTGGCAATACCTTGTCCTCAGTTCTAGCTTTGCGATTGGTGCAGCCGCATCCATGTGGGTTAGGGAAGCATTTGTCCCGTCACCACGTCCCCGTTTGGTTATGGTTGTCGCGATTACTGTCTTGCTTCTCTATAGCGTCTATGCTTTTGCCAATGTTGCTTATGACGTGGCGATTAGTTAGGGCTGCGGCTGGTGTAAAATTAAACGATTGCCGTTGGGGTCGTAAGCGTAGATTTCCCGCCCATGGGACGCGACGATGATTTCGCCCGGTGGCGGATATCCCATGTTACTCAACTGTGCGATCGCGGCGTCTAAGTCATCAACGTCTAAACACAAACTCAACCCACTTTGCTCAGACTGCTCAAATTCCTGTCGATGATTATCTCTGGGCTTAAAGAATCCGAGTCGCAATCCAGGTAGCTGAAACTCAGCATAGCTGTTGGGACTATGGCAATGGGGAGATTCAGCCAGTAATTGACTATAAAATTCAACCAGTGGCTCGATATTCGTAGCCGCAATGGTAACCCAAGCCCTATGCAAGTGAAATTTCATCCCTATCACTAAGTACCTGACTATAAATTCTGTCGGGCGGAGTTAAGAATTGTAAAAACCCTCAATCCCTTGTCCTGTTCCCTATTCCCGCTTAAAAGCTCCCCATTCAAGAGAAATTGATCCCCCTCATTCCCTCTACCCCTACAATAGGATGAGTAAATCCGAAAAAACACCAAGCCTGAGTATGCCCAAAACCGTTGCCGAAGTCATGAGCCGTGACCCGATCGCGGTTACCCCCCAAACGCCCATCAGAGAGGCGATGAAAATTCTTGCCGAACGCCGTATCAGTGGTTTGCTGGTGGTCAATGATGCCGGCAAATTGGTGGGCATTATTTCAGAAACAGATTTGTTGTGGCAACAGACAGGAGTCGAACCCCCAGTTTACATCGTATTTCTAGACAGTGTGATTTATCTAGAAAACCCAGCCCGGTATGAAGAAGAACTACACAAGGCTCTAGGGCAAACCGTTGGCGAAGTTATGACCCACGCACCCGTAGTTGTCAAGCCCGATCAACCCTTACGCAAAGCCGCGAAACTGATGCAGGACAAATCCCTACGCCGTTTAGCGGTGACTGACAACCAAGGAAAAGTGATTGGTGTCCTCACGGCGGGAGATATTGTACGGGCAATGATTGCTGAACTCGAAGAGTCATAATCTAATCAACCCACCGTCAATTTTAATTTTGTCCGATTACT
>CAKZMA010001504.1 GCA_937127375.1 uncultured Coleofasciculus sp.
GGTTGGCTCTGATCGGATTGGGCATCAGCACCCGTCCATAAGTAGAAGCGATCGAGAAAAACCATCAGGAAATAGGGGGCTTTGTAAAACGTTCCGTGTGCGAGAATATTGCGGCGGAATTGTGCTGCCCAGTCTGGCGATGTATTGAGTTTAGGTTTAACTTCAATATCGAGAATTCGTTGACCATTACGGTTGTAAACTGACAAATCCCAGTCATCATTCCCCTGAGGATAAGAAATAGGATATTGAATCGGCTTGGGTACTAAGTTACCTTTCATTTTGTTTTTGCCGCAAACGTTACTATAGTAATCCTAGCTTAGATGATCTAGATAGTTCGTTACCAGTAGGGGCACGGCATTGCCGTACCCTTACTCATTCTGCTTGGTAGCAGATAACCTCTGGGGTAGGTAGGGGTTCTAGGGATGCAACCCGTCACAATCGCTGTAACTCTATGCTGTTGTGGGAGAGCGATGAAGGATGAACAGTTCCTCGGTGCAAGAAATTTGTCATTTCTGCTAAAAATAGCAGATTTCCCGATTCGCGATCAGGAGCAGTGTTGTGGTCTGGGGCGATCTGCTGGATCTGAACTGACACAGCTAAAAAGTTGGGATAAATTTGACAGTTGATAGCCGACGGTTTGATGGGCGCACGCCATGCGCCCCTACAATCCTAATCCACTAAATTAGGTGTGTTACGCCAGATCACACGAGACAAGTTGGTGTGATAAATTTGAATTACACTTTTAGATTCGGCTCGTCTGTTGTGGCTAAAGATCGGTTTCATCAAGTTGTTAAGACTGCTCTTATTAAGGATGGATGGAATGTGACTCATGATCCGCTTAGAATTAAAGTTGGTGGAGTGGAGATGGAAATTGATTTGGGGGCAGAAAGATTACTGGCTGCGGAGCGAGGCGATGAGAAAATCGCGGTTGAAGTCAAAAGTTTTTTAGCGAGTGCATCAGCAATTTCAGAGTTTCATACAGCACCCACTCAGTTTATTAACTATCGGGCGGCATTGCGTCGTGAAGAACCTGAGCGCATTCTCTATCTAGCTGTGCCAGATCTAACCTATAATAGCTTCTTTAAAATTGATTTTCCCGCATCAATGCTGCAAGAAAATGCGGTAAAACTGATGGTTTACAATGTTGACGTGGAGGAAGTTGTACAATGGCAGAACTAACGGATAAAGTAATCAAATATCAGCAAATTGTGCAGCAATTGTTGATGGATTATGCAGAAGTTAAGCCAGCTTATGGTGAGTTTGAGGTAGAGACAATCTTTGATACGCAGCGAAATCACTATCAAATTGTGCATCTCGGTTGGCACCATAGGCGCTGGGTGCATCATTGTTTAATGCATCTGGATATTCGGAATGAGAAAATCTGGATTTTTTACAATTCAACGGAGCATGATATTGCGGCAGAATTAGTCGATTTGGGTGTACCAAAACATGATATTGTGCTAGGGTTTCATCCTCCTTTCATGCGTGAAATGACTGATTATGCAGTAGGCTAAAAGCCACTGGATAAGGGCGGGTTTAGTCAAGTTATCAGTTGGGTGCTCTCATGTTATCTGTAAAACCCGCCCCTACACAATTCACACTCACGTTGCACCAGATACCGTGAAAAGTCAGGATTAAAATAGGACTGTGTTTGTAGTAAGCACTTTAGTGCTTTAACGCCTAGCTGGAGAGAGCTAAAGCTCTCACTACGAACCTACTTAACTTATTGGGCATTACCAATTAAAATAAATGGAGACCAATAGAAGGGATGACGATCAACCTGTTCAAGTTTTGC
Source organism: uncultured Coleofasciculus sp. (assembly GCA_937127375.1). Classification (GTDB taxonomy): domain Bacteria; phylum Cyanobacteriota; class Cyanobacteriia; order Cyanobacteriales; family Coleofasciculaceae; genus Coleofasciculus. Next base: position 1,796 of record CAKZMA010001504.1, read on the forward strand.
CTGACGCAGGGCTTCTCCTTTACTCATCCCTTGGTTGAGATTTTGATAAAATTGGGTCATAATTTCGGATGTTGTTTCATCCTCAGCATTCCACAAACTTGCCATCACTGCTTTAGCACCTGCCCGTTCAAATAAGTAGGCAATACCTGCAATTTCTCGCCCGTCTGATTCTTCTCGCAAGGCGGTTTGACAGGCGCTGAGGACAAGAAGTTCTGTATTTTTCATGCCTAATCGCGCAGCATTAGCGATGTTGAAGGGTTCATCGGCAAATAGGAGGGTATTGGGTTCCATATCGATACGACGCACACCATTACAGTCTTCTTCTTCTCCTAGACAACAACCATCGGCTTCAAAACAGCCGTGAGTGGCAAGGTGGATAACTGGAAAGCGAGAGGCGTGGTATTTGAAT
>CAKZMA010001505.1 GCA_937127375.1 uncultured Coleofasciculus sp.
AGGGGGGATGACAGAGGATGCTTCGCTTTTTTTGCAGGGGGGATGACAGAGGATGCTTCGCTTTTTTTGCAGGGGAGAGGGGAGCAAGAACAGCCCAATAGTACGGATACATAGCCTCAAGGCTTGCCAGTACTGGTTTTTACCTTAAGTTGACTCTCTTGAATCCATGAAAATGGAAAATTCAGCTAACTATTGTCAACTACCGGAACTATCGGGCGATCGCAAATTGGTCGCCGGAGTGGATGAAGTTGGGCGTGGTGCTTTATTTGGTCCTGTTGTGGCTGCAGCGGTTATTTTACCTGCATCAACGCTGCCCAATTTGGCTGGTTCTGGAATGAAAGATAGTAAACAATTAACTCGTCTACGACGCCAAAAATTGGCGCAAGAGATTCAAGAGTTAGCCGTCGATTGGAGTATTGGTTATGCCACCAGTACTGAAATCGACCAAATTAATATCTTACAAGCCTCTCTGTTGGCAATGAAACGGGCTGTGCTTAAGTTAAAAGTGCAGCCTGATTTATGTTTGATTGATGGGAGACAGGCATTGGTAGGTTTACCTGTACCCCAAAAAAGCCTGATTAAAGGAGATCAGCGATCGCTGGAAATTGCGGCGGCTAGCATTGTGGCAAAAGTCTGGCGCGATGATTTAATTGGACGTTTAGCGACGAAGTATCCCGATTATGATTTAGCCGCTAATAAGGGGTACGGAACCGAACGACATCGTTTAGCCCTCAAAGAGTTGGGTCCTTCGCCACAGCATCGCCGTTCGTTTCGTCCTTGTCAACTGAGGGATGGGGGATGAGGAAGATGGGGTGCAGAGGAGCGGAGGAGCAGAGGGGCAGAGGGCAGAGGGGCAGAGGGGCAAGGAAGGGAGTTCTCTTGTGAATTTTTGCACTGGGTCAGGGCGGGTTTAGTTACATCCGGGTTGGGTAAAAAACGATAATAGTAAAACCCGCCCCTACACAATACCCTACTGTCAATAATGCTCGCAGTGAGCTGTAATTGAATTGTTCTTCCGTTACGTAAAACTTACACAAATCTACCAATATCCGATAAAGTCTGCTGTTTACTTCCTGCTTCATTCTGGTCGTGTCGGCACTTGTCCAGTCCACAGGCTACCACCACTTAACTAGCGGCTATCTCCAAATTAATGGAGGCGTTGAAATCGCGATCAATTTCCAGCCCGCAGTTGTCACACCGGAAAACCCTCTCAGATAGGGGCATTGAGTCTTTGACGGTGTGGCATCTTGAGCAGGTTTTGGTTGAGGGATACCATCTCTCAACCACGATTAAGGTTGACCCGTACAATTGGCACTTGTACTCTAGCTGGCGTTTAAACTCAAAAAAGCCCATGTCGCCTATTGCTTTAGCCAGCTTGTGATTAGCCATCATGCCAGACACATTGAGGTTCTCTATCCCTATTCGGCTGTGGTTTTTGGCTAAATAGGTGGTGAGTTTATGCAATGTGTCTTTGCGGATGTTAGCTATTTTCCGGTGCAGACGGGCTATCTTGATTTGAGCTTTCTTGAAGTTGTTCGAGCCTTTGACTTTATGACGGTTGAGCCATTGCATACGAGAGAGCTTCCTCTCATACTTCCGGTAAGCTTTCGCACCTTCCACCACAACCCCCGTAGACAAGAGAGCCAATGCTTTTACGCCTAAATCCACTCCGACAACGGGGTAAGGTTTATGGGTGTTGAACGGCTCAATCTCCAACTTAAAACTGATAAACCAGCGAGCAGCCGTTTTGGAAATGGTTACGGATTTGGGTTGAGATGCATCAGGTAATTGCTCATAAGTTCTCAGCCAACCAATGACCGGGACTCTCACCCGATTATGTTCGACTTTGATTGCCCCATCCAGGGTAAAGCTATCGCCCCGTCCCTTGCGTTTAAACCGTGGGGGTTTACTTGTCTTCTTAAATGCCCGTCTCCAAGCCTCAACCAATTGCCTGAGCGCATATTGAGGAGCACATTTACTCACCTGGTAGTACCAGGGGCAAACGGGTTTAACCAACGCTACCAACCATTTATGGAGGTCAATACCAGTGGGAAACTTAATCTTGTCTTCTGGGTTATCCCGGTTATGGTCTAATATCTGCTTAGTTAATCCCAGTCCCCAATTCCAGGCGTGACGGGCTGTACCCGCGTGTTTGGCTAACAGTGTCCTCTGCTGATTATTCAGCCTTAGCTCAGTTTTGAATCCTAATAACATTGACACCCAGAAAATGTGACCCTTTTATCATACAACCATAAGTTTTTGTCTAGAGGAAAAATAAATCTCAGGTATTTTTCCGGAAATATCTAGAAATTGCCTGTGAATCAGGCTCTAATCATCAACCCCCGCTTCCCCACTTTCCCTGTTCCCTGTTCCCTCCCCTCGGCACAATACTTAGATGCTGGGATTATCGACTGGTGCAAGGTGTTGAGATTTAGATTGAGCCAGGGTTGGGCGATCCGCGTTAGCCCATTGGCGATAATCTGATAGCAGTTGATGCATTAGTTTATTCTTAATTCGCAGCAACACACTTTTGAGTAATCCATTTCCGGTTGTTTCAATAATGGGTTGGGGTGTCATCGATAGAGGAAAGGGAATATCCACCCGCACCTTTAAATCAGCCTTACCTTTGAGCCGAGTGGTGTTTTGCTGTTGATCAGGATAGAGTTTTCCTTTGACCTCCAGGGTAAAGCGTTGATTGATGTAGTCCAATCCAGGAATATCACAATCTACCGATCGCAGATGAACTGTACCCTCACCATCTGCCCAAACTTTGAGAATGACTCGCGGTTGAAAGGTTAACGACAGAAACTGCAATGGACGCATCTTCAGGCGAAACTGTTCTCGACTCAGTTGCTCGATCAGATTCGGATCAGCGATCGCGTGTACCAACCGCTGAGGTTGACGTAAATAGTGCTGAATGGGGGCAGGTTGTGCGGGTACAGTAATTTCTACGGATTGCGATGCAGTAAACTGGCTGGTCATAGGGTGAGAGCAACGTTGGGTTTTGTCTAAGTTTCTTAAAGTTAATCTTACTTTAATTAAAGTTTATTTACATAACTGGGGGGAATTTTTTAAGGTTAGGGGGATGAGCGAGTCTCGTAGATGAGACCACTGCATGTAACTTAATCCTTACTCCGATTGTAGAAATTATGCTCGCCAACCGTTATCTTCCTATAGAAGACTTTCAGTGCCTCGATCAAAGCAAAGGTTTAGTCCTAAGGACAGAAATTATTAAATCTCATTACTGAGTACAAATAAAGTTATAAATTATAAACTAAAGCGCAGTTTATGTCAATTTCAATTGCCCATCTTGGACCACCAGGGACTTACGCGGAAGCGGCAGCATTAGCTTACTGTCGCACTCTTACCCGTGAAAGTGATTCAAAACCTTGGTTATGTCCTTATCCCAGCATTGCCCAAACTCTGCACGCCGTCGCCAAAGGGCAAGCGGATTTGGCGGTAGTGCCTGTGGAAAATTCCATTGAAGGCAGTGTCACGATTACGTTGGATACGCTGTGGCAACTGGATCAACTACAAATTCAACAGGCATTGGTTTTGCCAATCCAACATGCCCTGTTATCACGGGCATCTCGTCTTCAGGCAATCCAAACAGTTTATTCTCATCCTCAAGCCCTTGCCCAATGTCAAGGGTGGTTAGAAAACAGTCTACCCTTGGTACAACTCGTACCTACAAACTCAACCACAGAAGCCTTACAGTATCTGGATACTGACTATACGGCAGGTGCGATCGCGTCTCAACGGGCGGCGATGCTTTATCAATTACCGATCTTGGCTGCGGCTATCAATGATTATCCAGACAACTGTACTCGTTTTTGGATTGTGGGTCAGCAATCGTCTCCTGGGGGTAGTCATACCTCCCTGGCTTTTAGCACGCCCGCCAATGTACCGGGAGCCTTAGTTAAACCTCTGCAAGCCTTTGCCCAGCGAGAGATTAACCTGAGTCGGATTGAGTCTCGCCCGACGAAGCGATCGCTGGGTGAGTATCTTTTCTTTATTGATTTAGAAGCCGATGCCTCTACACCGTTGGTGCAAGAGGCACTCTCAGAAGCTGCCTCTCATACAGAAATTCTGAAAATTTTTGGCAGCTACAGCGTCATACCCATTAATTCAACTGCGCTGATTGAGAATTAAGCTTAATTAAATGCATCTTTAAGGACTGTACGGGCAGCCAAATGATTGCGCGTGGAGGTAAGTATTTCCGCTTCGCGTTCCAAACGGGCTGCTGTATCCTGCATTTCTAACAACGCTTGTTGTTCGGAGGCGACGCCGTAAAGATTGCCCGCTACCCAATACGATAGTTCTAAGGGCAGATCTGGCAAGTCTTCGGGCAGCTCGATTTTCTGATCCGTCAGCTTGGCAGAAAGATGGACAACATCTCGCAGCAATTGCTCAACGGATGTGGAAATTTCTTTTAAGTCTTTTTGAGAGGGTTGATCCTCTATCCATTCCACCAATCCGACACGATAGGGTTTTTCTCGGACGTATTCTAAAACCCGAAATCGTTGCTGACCCAGGGTTAAGACTTTCATCCGATCATCAGGCAGACGCTGGAAATGTATAATTTCAGCGCAGCAGCCAACGGCGGCGGGTTGACCTTGCACCGGGTCCCACATTAATACCCCAAAACGCCGATCGCTCTCCAAAATCGTGTTCATCAGCATACGATAGCGAAATTCAAAGATATGGAGGGGCAGAGGACGTCCCGGAAATAGAACCACTTCTGGCAGTGGAAACAAAGGAAGTTCTCTAACAGCAATTGAGGAAGAGGATGCCATTGTGCCTTGGTGAAAAGGGTAACTGCGCTTCTTTACCTACTTTAACGGATTTTTTTGGGACAAGAAGCCACAAAATCCGTTAAAGCTGTACTAACTCATATCTTGTCCGGTTTTATGGCATGTCTATTACCTGTACTGATTTAGGCAAGAGCATTACCCTTCTACCCTCCTACCCTTCTCATCTTCCACCCTATAACTTCACTTCAATATCCACACCAGCCGGTAAATCCAGTTTCATCAGGGCGTCAATGGTTTTGGACGATGGCTGATAAATGTCAATAAGTCGCCGATGAGTACGGGTTTCAAAATGTTCCCGCGAATCTTTATCAACGTGGGGCGATCGCAAGACACAATAAATACGACGTTTGGTCGGTAAGGGAATTGGACCGACGGCGGCAGCATTGGTGCGATTTGCTGTATCCACAATCTTCTCGCATGAAGTGTCTAGTAATCGCCGATCAAATGCTTTAAGACGAATCCGAATTTTTTGCTGCTGAATCGTTGCCATTTTTTTGAGTTGTCTAGGTTCTGAAATAATTAGGAGTTTTAAGTGTTGAGTGTTGAATGAATGTTCCCGAACTCAGAACTCAACACTCAGAATTCATAACGTTTTGCCAACACAGAGAATAAGGAGCAGAGAAAAGCATCAGCTTCTCTGCTCCTACTCTTTGGAGTGAGAACAGTGCTACTTGAGGATTTTGGAGACAACACCTGCACCGATGGTGCGACCACCTTCACGAATGGCAAAGCGCATTCCTTGTTCAATCGCGATCGGGTTGATTAACTCCACGGTCATTTTTACTCGGTCTCCGGGCATAACCATTTCCACATTGGTACCATCATCAGCGGTGTAGGAACTGATTGTTCCCGTCACATCGGTGGTACGAACGTAGAACTGAGGGCGATAACCGGAAAAGAACGGAGTATGACGTCCTCCTTCTTCTTTTTTGAGGACATAGACTTCCGACTCAAACTGAGTATGAGGAGTGATAGAACCGGGCTTGGCAATTACCATTCCCCGCTCAATATCTTTCTTCTCAACACCTCGGAGCAGAATTCCGGCATTGTCACCCGCCATCCCTTCATCAAGACTCTTCTTAAACATCTCAATGCCAGTGACGGTTTTCTTGACCGTATCCCGGAGTCCAACTAGCTCAACTTCGTCGCCAATTTTGACTTTACCGCGCTCGATCCGCCCCGTGGCGACTGTACCCCGACCAGTGATGGTGAAGACATCTTCAACTGCCATCAGGAAGGGCTTATCCACATCCCGTTCTGGGGTAGGAATGTAAGCATCGACCTCATCCATTAACGCATAGATCTGATCAACCCACTCATCATCACCCTTCTTAATGCTTGGGTTAGAGGTAAGAGAGTCAAGCGCCTTTAACGCCGAGCCTGCCACGATGGGAATATTATCTCCATCAAATTCATAATCACTGAGGAGTTCGCGGACTTCCAGTTCCACCAATTCCAGTAATTCTTCGTCGTCCACCATGTCTTTCTTATTCAAAAAGACGACTAAGTTGGGGACGCCTACCTGCTTGGCAAGGAGGATATGTTCCCGTGTTTGCGGCATCGGACCGTCAGCGGCGGAAACCACCAGGATCGCGCCATCCATTTGAGCCGCACCCGTGATCATGTTTTTCACGTAGTCAGCGTGTCCTGGGCAATCAACGTGAGCGTAGTGGCGATTCGCCGTTTCATACTCAACGTGAGCGGTGTTAATGGTAATCCCCCGCGCCTTTTCCTCTGGTGCCGCATCGATTTCTTCGTACTTCTTGGCGGTTGCTTGACCTGATGAAGCCAGAGTCATGGTAATGGCAGCCGTCAACGTTGTTTTGCCGTGGTCTACGTGACCAATTGTGCCAATGTTGACGTGGGGTTTAGTCCTTTCAAACTTTGAGCGTGCCATGAATTACGTTTTCCTTTTCTTAGTTATGCGTTCCCTTTGCTCTTAGCAATGATAGCTTCAGCCACGTTACGAGGCACTTCATCATAGTTGCTAAACTCCATTGAGAAGATACCTCGACCTTGGGTTTTTGACCGTATATCCGTAGCATAACCAAACATTTCGGCTAATGGAACTTTAGCCGAAACTTTGGCTAGACCTTCTTCGGTCCCCATCCCTTCAATTTGACCACGGCGGGAGTTGAGATCGCCCATGACATCTCCGAGAAAGTCTTCAGGCACTTCAACTTCCACTTTCATCATAGGCTCGAGTAACACGGGTGCCGCCTTCGTTACGCCGTTTTTAATTGCCATCGAACCAGCAATTTTGAACGCCATTTCCGAAGAATCAACATCGTGATACGAACCATCAACTAATGTGGCTTTGACATCAATGAGGGGATACCCAGCTAGGATACCCGATTCGCAGGCTTCTTTCATACCCTGCTCAGCCGGGGAAATAAATTCTCTCGGTACGGAACCACCAACAATCTTGGAGACAAATTCAAACCCACTACCGGTTTCACCTGGCTCCAATTCAATGACGACATGACCGTACTGACCTTTACCGCCACTTTGGCGGATGAACTTACCTTCAGCTTGCACGGATTTGCGAATGGTTTCTCGGTAAGCCACCTGAGGGGCACCCACATTCGCTTCAACTCGGAACTCCCGCAGCATCCGATCAACCAGAATTTCCAGATGAAGTTCACCCATTCCCGCAATCACGGTTTGATTGGTTTCTGGGTCAATACTGACCCGGAATGTCGGATCTTCTTCCGATAAGGCTTGGAGTGCTTTGGAAAGCTTCTCCATATCCTGCTTGGTTTTGGGTTCTACGGCTACCGAAATCACCGGCTCTGGAATATAAAGCGATTCCAAAATAATCGGGGCTTCTTCGCCACAAATTGTATCACCCGTTGTCGTTTGCTTGAGACCAATTGCCGCACCGAGATCGCCAGCTCGTAGCTCATCGACTTCAATGCGTTCGTTGGATTTCAAAATAATCAGCCGGGAGATCCGCTCCTTCTGATCTTTGGTGGAATTAAGAATGTAGCTGCCTTTTTTCAGGATGCCTGAGTAGACCCGCATGAAGGTTAAGCGACCATAAGGGTCTGACATAATTTTAAATGCCAGCGCCGATAGGGGAACTTCATCATCTGCTGGTCGCTTGTCCGGTGTCCCATCTGGCAATAGTCCCTGAATTGGCGGAACTTCCGGCGGAGAGGGTAGATAGTCTACCACTCCATCAAGGAGTAACTGTACTCCTCTATTTTTGAAGGCTGAACCACACAGCACCGGCACAATCGTACCGACAATTGTACCTTTACGCAGGGCAGAACGAATTTCGTCTTCGGTGAGTTCTTCTTCTGCCAGATATTTTTCTAAGAGCGCTTCATCGGTCTCAGCTACAGCTTCGATCAGCTTTACTCGGTACTCTTGGGCTAGTTCTTGAACCTCTTCGGGGATTTCGGTGTCTTGCATATCCGTACCCAGGTCATTGGTATAAATCCGGGCACGCATTTGCACAAGATCGACAATCCCGTGGAAATCACTTTCACTGCCGATGGGAATTTGGATCGCAACCGCATTGGTACGCAGCCGATCGCGGAGTTGATCGTATACTTTGAAAAAGTTAGCACCCGTGCGATCCATCTTGTTGACAAAGGCAATCCTCGGCACCCGGTAGCGATCAGCTTGACGCCACACGGTTTCCGATTGGGGCTGGACACCTCCCACTGAGCAGAACACAGCAATTACACCATCTAAAACCCGCATCGAACGCTCAACTTCAATCGTGAAGTCTACGTGACCCGGTGTATCAATGATGTTAATCCGGTGATCCAGCCAGTTCGTGCTGATGGCAGCAGCAGTAATTGTAATTCCCCGTTCCCGCTCTTGCTCCATCCAGTCGGTCACGGCTGTCCCTTCATGGACTTCGCCTAGTTTATGAACGATTCCTGAGTAAAACAGAATCCGTTCTGTTGTTGTTGTCTTGCCCGCATCAATGTGGGCGGCAATCCCGATATTGCGTATTTTCTCAAGCGGGATGGTACGTGCCACAGCTACCTCCTTCGTCTGTGCCGCAAGTTTACACGTTGCGTTACTATCTCTTTACAATTCTATACTTTGTTTAACTTTTTAGGGATTTGTCCTACTTGTTCCTCAAAAAGTCAGCCAGCGACTTTATTCCTCACGGAACGCCGAATTAAACCTTAGCCTCCTTCTGCCTGTCAGTCACCAGCTTACTGAATTAGTACCGATAATGAGCAAACGCTTTATTGGCATCTGCCATCCGATGGGTTTCTTCCCGCTTACGAATGGCATTCCCCGTTTCATTTGCCGCATCCATCAACTCATTTGCGAATTTACTCGCCATACTTCTCCCTGGACGACTTCGGGAAAACTGGATCAGCCAGCGCATGGCTAATGTTATTCCGCGTTCTGAGCGGACTTCCATGGGAACTTGATAGGTTGCCCCTCCAACCCGACGGGCTTTCACTTCTACTAAGGGAGTGACATTCCGTACCGCTTCTTCAAATACCTCTAGCGGTTCCTTTCCGGTGCGTTCTTCAATAATTTTGAAGGCGTCATAGATAATCCGAGATGCTACTGATTTTTTCCCATGATGCATAATCCGGCGCATCATCATACTAAGCAGACGGCTGTTATAAACCGGGTCAGGGGGGACTGGGCGCTTTTTAACAACTGTACGACGAGACATAGTAAACCTTTACAAAATACATACACGGCAAATTTAACTATTTGTGCTGGAACTGATTATTTTTTCTCCAGTCTTTAGGACTTGCTTGAAAAAAGCAAGCCACTTCATCTACCTATTTTCCTGATCAAGTTACCCCAAACAAACCGCTATGGGTAAGTCTAGCAGGGTTTTGGCAGATTTAGAAAAGCTCTGTTGGTTTACTTAGGACGCTTGGTTCCGTACTTGGAACGACCCTGCTTGCGATCTTTCACACCCGCCGTATCTAGAGTTCCTCGAATAATGTGATATCGAACTCCGGGTAAATCTTTAACCCGTCCTCCTCTAATCATGACGACTGAGTGTTCTTGAAGGTTATGACCAATCCCTGGAATATACGCCGTCACTTCAAAACCCGAGGTCAGACGTACCCTTGCCACTTTCCGCAGGGCTGAGTTCGGTTTCTTGGGGGTTGTCGTGTAGACGCGGGTGCAAACACCCCGCCGTTGTGGACATTGTTTCAGTGCAGGCGATTTGGTTTTCGCCTTAATTTTGGCACGTTCGCTACGAATAAGCTGCTGGATAGTGGGCATGAGTTAAGGCGCGTGAAATTCCTTGAATCGTTTGTAAGTATTGACAAATTCTGATTGTACTGACTTTTAGGCAACAATGTCAATTTTTTGGTCTTTTGTCCTTGGTCATACTCGCTCCCGAAAAGAAGCCAGCTACGTCCTTTGTGCTTTAATTACTCCTTAAACCTAGGATCATTCCTCACGTCTTAACTCGAAACGAGTTACCACAGCCACAGGTTTCAATGGCATTGGGATTATAAAAGCGAAACCCACCGCCCATGAGATCTTCGGAATAATCTAAGGTGAGGGTAGTTAAATGCTTGATGCTTGCCTCATCCACGACAACAGCGACGCCTTGACAATCATAGACGCGATCGCTCGCTCTGACGGCATCATCAAACTCCAGAATATAGTATAAATCGGCACATCCTCCTGGCTTCACACCTAAGCGTAATCGAGCTTGCTGTTGCTGGCGCTTGGTTTGCAGGCGTCTAATTTCATCGGTTGCCGCTTGACTCAGTGTAATCATGGTTTTGTCCTGGATCAGAAATCACCTTGACAGGCAATTCTCAAAAACTCCTTCTATTGATGACGATGAGAACTTTCGTCACCTGGGGCAAAAAAATTTCCTCCCCTAGTATTAGGGAGGAGCAAATTTGGCGTCAAGCTAGTAAAGCACAGGTAAGCCGTACTAGCTACTTCAGATAATCCAACCTATCGTCAGGTGGACTCGCTGCGGGCGTAGTCATCTTCATAGCGAATAATGTCATCTTCGCCAAGATACTCGCCATTCTGTACTTCAATTAATACCAGCGGAATGACACCCGGATTTTCTAGGCGATGAGCATGTCCTTGAGGAACGTAGCTGGACTGATTTTGATGAATCAATAATTCCTTATCCCCGCAAATAACCTTCGCCATGCCACTGACAACAATCCAGTGTTCACTACGATGGTAGTGCATTTGCAGACTGAGGCGATGACCAGGCTTCACCTCAATACGCTTAATTTTGTATCCTCGCCCCTCTTCCAGAACAGTAAATGAACCCCAAGGTCTTAGTTCTGTAGCGGCAGCGCCTTCGGCAGTCAACGATCTGGGTAGGGTGATCGCCGAATCTTGAGGAACTGCTTGCTGAACCATAGTCTTTCTCCTGAAAATAGTTACGACAGTGAAGTACCCTAACTTGCTTCGCTGAAGTTAGGGCTTCCAACTTAGCTAAACAAGGACGGTCTTATTCGTCTTTAGGATTTCCCGCTTCATCCGCCGATGCCTCTAAAGGTTGCCCTCTATTGGTCTTACTCAGCGTCCACAGGCAGTTGTCCGCCTTCCGCAGACAGTTATATTTTGTTAGTCCGCTTGGATGATAGCGGTTTGCGGTTGTAGAGACGCGCTTTTGAAGCGTCTGTACTAACCGAATAATGCCATTAGGCATCTTGCGCTATTCTTTTCTGGACGCTATAAAGCGAACGGTGGTCGAGTTCATTAACGCGCAAGGACTACATCTCTATCACACCTAGCCCATGCCATCTTTAGCCCATGCATTACCATGTAGACCTAGGAGGGTTACTGTTATTATAGCGCCAAAAGTTAATTGTAATTTGAAAATTTCGTTCCTCAATTTTCCGCTGTCCATCCTCACCCTACTATCGTTGAGGGTGAGGACTTCCGCGCCTGCGTTAATCGCACGTAAAAACGTTTTATTGAATTTTTAGCTATTGCCAGGTTCTCAACAACGCAAAACCTAACCACAATCAACATTAGCAAATTCAGTTAAGATTTTGAATACAGTAGGGAGTGGATTCGTAAAATTGTCGGAAGTCTTTACATTTAGAGGCTTGAGCTTTATCAAAACTTTAAGAAAAGAGTCGGACAAAAGAAAAGGTAATTCATTAAGTTTTGTAAAGTATCCTCAAACCCTTACAAAGGACTAAGGACAAATGAAAAATAACGACCTCCACCACTCTTCTTTTATTGTGTCCACCCACTTACTTATAAGGTCGGAAAAGCCCTAAACCATTGTGAACCCGGGCGGCTGTATGAGGAGAACGATCTAGAAGATGACCCCCCAAATAGAGTCCAGTAGAACTGCCACCATCGAGATTGAGCGCATCAACGGCTCCCAGTTGTTGCATCAACTGTGCCGTTTCCGTCAAGTTGGGTCCCCTGCCACCGACACGATTGTGCATAGCCGCAATAATTAGTGTGCCATTTGCTGTGATTCCGATCGCACTCCGAATGGCAGATTGTTGGGCAAAGGCATTACTAAAGTTTTCGGCTTTGGCATCTAAGACAATTTGGCGATTTTGCAGTAACAAGGGACCTGCACCCAGGATATGAGGATAATCATTAAACTCAACTGGCAACGTTTTCTGTTCAATCTGAACTGTTGTGCCAATGGTGAGTGACTTAGCGATCGCATTGGGATCATGCCCTCGGTGGGTAAGCAGATACCCATTAACTGGAATCACAAAGGATTCCTCTCCAGCGACTCCTCCAGGTAATTGAGCCGTAATCTGGTTATTCTGCACCACCCAAATCACTTCATTATCGGTTAAAGGGGTATAGCTTACACCCCAAGCTGGGGTATAGCGAGACATCCCGGCTTGCACATAACCACTATTCAGAAAGAGACTGGGAAACCGTTCTCCATTCGCGGTAATTAACGTTTCCTGGAGGCTAAAGCGTCCAAACTTAAATTGATGCTGATCTGTCCACGCGATCGCACCTCGGTTGAGAATCGGTCCAGAATACCAATATCCATCCCGGCGGATCGCACCTAAGGGCAGTTGATTATTGCGGTTAAAGAAGCCACCATTAATCGCTGCTGAAGCGTTCCACAACTGCGCTGTTTTAATCAGGGGGGCGGTTCCCACTTGAGTCGTGGGATTACTCCACATCGGTTTCAGATTGACTTGCGGATTTTTGGGATCAACCTCTAGCCACACCACAGGAAATCGAGTATCACCCAGAGTCACAGTCCGCTGACGCCACCAGATACCTGGTGCCCACAGAATATCTTTTTCCACCATGGCATTGGGTCGAAGTTCGATGACTAAGCGATTGGGGTTGGGTAAGCTGAAAACGTGTAACTGTAGACCATCTGGAATCGAAACCCCGATAGTGGTTTGGGTTTGATTGGTTTCAAGTCGGATGACAGGTTGATTCTCTAAGGCTACATCATCTCCCTCATCTCCCCCATCTCCCTCATCTCCCCCATCTCCCTCATCTCCCTCATCTCCCCCATCTCCCTCATCTCCCCCATCTCCCTCATCTTCCCTATCTCCCTCAACTTCCTCCTCTTCCTCCTCTTCC
>CAKZMA010001506.1 GCA_937127375.1 uncultured Coleofasciculus sp.
TCATTCCAGGGTAAGTAAGGCTGTTGACGTTCATCGAGATACTGGCTGAGGCGATCGCGGGCGAAGACGACAGAGGCGTGCAATGCCATGTTAAAATCCGTTACCGAATCCCCGATCGCAATCTGTTCGTCTGCTGGGTGTTGTGCCATCACCTGAACTTTGGCAACCAATTCGCTATCCCCCTCAAACTCAGACAAGGGCTGGAGATAGTCACCACTGGTATCCACATCTACGGCATAAACCGCCGCCACTCGTTCTAGCAGCGACGTTCCTCCCCGCTTTTGGCGACCCAACACCGTCTCCACCATACCGCGCAATCCCCCGGAAACCACCACAAACGGTACGCCGCGATCGTCCAGAAAATCGAGGAATTCCACTAAACCGGGGCGAATCGGTTTAGATTGGGTATAGGTGAGGATATCTGGATATCGAGAGGACGGAATTGATTCTAGGACGCGGCGCACCCCTTCCCGTAGTGTTAGCCGTTTGGCGTAAAGTTCGGGCATCACTTGGGCAGATACCTCAGGCGCAAAATCCTTTAACATCCCGGCAAAGGTTTCTACTGCCGTAATCGTACCGTCGAAGTCACAAAAGACAACTCGCTGCATTCGAGATCAGAGGTTAGGTTTAACATTGATAAAGATGGTATAGTATTAGCCATCCCACTGCTTTATTATGCCGCCTTAAATCTCTCTCAGCAAAGAATAGATCAGATAGTTTTTAATTTTTAGATGAATCGATAAAAATCATCCGGCTACAACCGATAAAGTTCTGAACGATGGAATAGATCGAAGTTAAACACAAGCCCTCAGAAGTCGATGTTCCTCGTTTGTGATAGTCCTAAACCTCGTATCCAGGTCAAGCTAGAGTATTTTCGATGGCATTATTATTCTCTAATTGATTTATATCTTGGAGTTATTAAACTTAGCGATAAGTTAATAGATTTATCTTCAGGGATAAGAAATCCAGAGCGTAGCTTGCTTGATGCGTCGTGAGTATGACAACAGCTCAATGATCCCATAAGTACAATAACTCATTGACAGAAATCTTCGTTTTCCCTGCAACAGGTGAAATCTATCAAATGATGATGTTTTATCCATAAGATAAATTGAATCAAATCATTGATATGACCAATAGTTATTAGGTTATGATTGAGTCAGGATATAGCGGTTCGCGATTCGATGAGGTACACTCCGCTTACAGGAAAAGCATGAGAGATAAGGGATGGGGGATAAATTGGTGTATTTCATCGTAACGAGTAAGAACCGCGATCAGTATAGAAATCTAGTCCAAAGCGATTAGCGCATCAGGGGGTATGTACCAAGTACAATTGTGAACATAAGCCAAAGGAATGACTCTAAACTATCCCATCATTGAAACCCAACTCAGACTCATTAGAGCTTTACAGCGCGGATACGCTGAAGCCTTAGAAGCTGGAGATTGGCAAGCGGCGGAGTATCGTTGCGCCCATTTACATCGGTTGTGTGAAGGGCTACATCATCTGAGTTATTTGCTGGATCGAGGCAATGCTTTATCCACAGTGACACCCCAAAATCAAAATAATTGGGTGGGGACTATCCGGGGTAACAATCCGATGCACGCTTTAAATCAGTCCTCGGAGACGAACGAAAAGCCCCTTTCATCACGCCCCCTACCCCCTGAACCACCACCGATTGATGAAGTGTGGAATCAGTAAATGCTTCTAACGTTTCACAGTTGATCAGGGAGATAGGGGAGATGTAGAAGATGAGGAAGATAGAGGAGTTCACTTGACATTTAACCTTCAGCAAGGGCGGGTTTAGTTAAGGTAGGGGTTGTCTCCTGAACTGTATTGGTAAAACCCGCCCCTACACACCATGTCCGACTAGTGTAGAGACGCGCCATGGCGCGTCTCTACTTCAAGGATTTGCTATTGCTTTTCTGTTGTATTCGGTTTTCTACCAATCAGAAGCGCCAGTTCCAGCCATTTCCAATAACAATCCACATCAGTATAACCAATTTCTCGTAGCCATTTCAGTTGAGTTTCTACATCCAATACTTTATTCGAGGGATCGTCTGGTTTGTCAGCAATCCCCATGCAAGCGCGAAAATGTTCATGGAGTGCTGGTGTGGGAGAGGCGACGTGTTCTAAGTTACAAAAAATACCACCGGGTTCTAGTATGTTGAAGACTTCAGCATAGAGGGAATACTTGCGTTCATGACTTAGGTGATGAATCGCAAAGCTAGACACGATCGCGTCAAATATACCTAACTCTGGCAAGGGATGATCTAAATCATGGGCGATGATTGTTACTGTCTCATCCCCAGCAAACCGCTGTTTAGCCGCGTCAAGCATTGTGGGCGAAAAATCGATCGCGATACTCTCGACATAGGGGCGGTCAATTTTCAGCAGTGCCAAAAGGCGTCCATCTCCAGTACCTAAATCGAGGATACGTTTGACGGTTTTGGGAACCTCTTCTAAGACAACGGCTTCACCTTCTTGGCGATGGGGGAGATTATCCGATCGCTCTAAATAAGATAGCGCGTGATCAGCCGATGTCCAGAGATTTGTTATTAGTCCTTCGTTTATGTCATTTGTCATTTGTCATTTGTCTTTCGTCATTTTGCTCGTAAAGGCAAATGCACCCAAACCAAAAAGTCCTAGTGCGGCAATACTACTGGGTTCAGGAACAGGAACTGTGTTCAGGCTAAGGGTGTTGATTCCCAGAGCGCGATCTGCCTCAGAACTACTATAAACGACGCGCTTGATATTCGGTTTGTCGCTGAGTATACCAAGAAACGCGGCTGAATTATCCAACTCTATCGACGATGTTCCAGGTACTGAAAAACTTCCCAGTAAGGTATCGTTGGAGTCAAAGGCAGTGACAAATGCTGTGAAGGAAAATGTATCGTCTACAGCTATCTGAGTTCCAGCGCCTTTGACAGGGGTATCAAAGGTAATAGTTAATGGACCTGGATTGCCAGGAGAGGGAAAAAGACCTGGATTAAAGCCTGTAAACAGGATAAAATCGCTGGGAGCAAAGTTGGTGGGAATGCCATGGGGTGGGGGCAAGGTTTGAAAGACTAATGGCTGTGTAATGCCAGGTGTAGGCGGTGGGATTTGGACATTTAGCCCTAAGCCCTGGTTAGAGGTGGCGTTAAAGGAACTCGGTAAGATCGCAGCAGGAAAGACTCTGCCTAAACTCGACCATTCAACAGAGTCATTCCCGTTTAAAGCTGTGCGTTGAGTGACTAAGTTGATGGCTTGAACCGATGTGGGTAGGGTAGTAAGGATTGTAGTCAATACGACTCCGGCAGCCGTGAAGCCGTTGACGGAAAAACCTAGGGATTGAATGTTCATTTTTCTTAATATGATGTGTGGAAATGGCAGCGGAATGTTAAGCAAATCTTGTTGGAGTTAGGATTGAGACGGAATGAGCTTTTTGGAAAGTCTATGGCAGAATTATATCACTTGTGCCGTCAGTAAAACCTGCTGAGAGTCTACACAAATCTTATGATTGGAACACGACTACGGGGGCGCTATGAAATTATCCAACCTTTGGGGCGTGGAGGGTTTGGCGAAACCTACCTGGCACGCGATCGCGATTTACCTGGATATCCTTATTGTGTGGTTAAGCAACTGAAGCCGCAGGTGGTGAATTCCTCTGTGTTAGAGGCGTCTCGCCGCCTATTTGATACTGAGGCACGGGTTTTGTATCAATTGGGGAATCATGAGCAAATTCCCCAGCTTTTAGCCCATTTTGAAGATAATCAGCAATTTTATTTAGTTCAAGAACATATTGAAGGGGATGATTTACGTCACGAGTTAGCGGCTGGACGCCGATTGGATGAGATGCAGGCGATCCGGTTAGTCTGGGATATCTTAGAAATCTTAAATTTTGTTCATCAACATCAGGTGATTCATCGGGATATTAAACCCTCAAATTTAATTCGACGGGCAGCAGATGGCAAGATTATTGTAATTGACTTTGGCACGGTTAAACAGGTGAGTACGGCAACAAGTTCCCCAACAGAGGTGACAATTGCTATTGGTACGCCCGGTTATATGCCTCCGGAACAATGTGCTGGCAAACCGCGTTTTAGTAGCGATATTCATGCGGTGGGAATGTTGGGGATTCAAGCCTTAACTGGAGTATTACCCCATCACTTGCCAACTGATCCGAAAACCGGTGAGATACTGTGGCGAGATCAGGTAGCTGAAGCTTCATTGTTTCATAACATTTTAGCGAAAATGGTGTGTCAAGATATCCGCGATCGCTATGACAATGTGAGAGAGGTATTAGACGCGATCGCAGCTTTACCGTCTAGTGCGACAATCCCCTTTCCTAGTCAACCTTTACCCCGTCCCATGAGAACTGTAAACAGTTTACCGTCTCAGCTTCAAACTCAGCGCACCCTAGCCGCGATCGCGTTTACCGATGGTGTGGGGTTTAGTGCCAGAATGTCGGCGGATGAAGAACATACCCTAGACTTAATTCACCGGGATTTAGAGTTAATGCGGCGATTATGTCAGCAGTTTTCTGGACAGACGATTAAGTCTACTGGGGATGGCTTATTAATGTATTTTCCCAGTGCAGTTCTGGCGGTGGATTGTGCCATCGAAATTCAGCAATCCCTGGCTCAATCTGCCCAAGCTTTATCAGAGAATGATATCATTTTACATCGGATTGGCATTCACTTAGGCGATGTCTTTGTCAGTGAAGGGGATGTCATGGGTAATGGGGTGAATATTGCCGCCCGTTTAGAAGGGAAAGCACAACCGGGAGGGATTTGTATTTCTCAGATTGTTTATGATTTGATCAAAAATCATTTACAGTTACCCACCACATTTTTAGGGGATTTGTCGTTAAAAAATATTACTGACCCCGTACCGAGTTATTTAATTCAACCTGTCTCGTCAGAAAATAGAACCTATTCACCCACACGTTATCCATCCAAACCCAAACCGAAACAGACACGCCAGGATGTACAGTTTCGCCACATATTACTCAATAAAGTGAGAAACTATTGGATTAAAGGGGTATTAGAAACCTCGTTACATGGTCGCGTCTTAATTGAACTGGGATTAGAAGAACGTCTCGATTTAGTCGAACGCCCTTGGGAATTGGTTTGGGAGGGTTCCGGGGAATTCCAGCAAACCCTATTACCAGGAATCAAAGTCAGTGACAAGTTTCTGGCGATGGGCGAGGGGCGATCGCTCTTAATTTTAGGGGAACCGGGAAGTGGCAAAACGACGACGCTTTTAGAATTAACTCGCGATCTATTGGATCAGGCGGAAGTTGATAGTAATCACCCGATTCCTGTAGTCTTTAATTTATCCTCTTGGACGGGAGGTAAGCAAACCATTGCTGACTGGTTAGTTAACGAACTGCATACCAAATATCAAGTATCGAAAGATATTGGTCAAACCTGGATTGATTCCGGAGAACTGTTACTTTTATTGGATGGGTTAGACGAAGTAAGCCTTAGCTTAAGAGAGGCTTGTGTTACCGCCATCAATCAATTTACTAGCGAACATGGCACAACTGAACTCGTGGTTTGTAGTCGAATTCGGGATTATCAAGCCCTACAGCAGCGTCTGAATTTACAAGCCGCCATTTGTCTGCAACCGCTCACCTTAGCCCAAATTGATCGCTATCTAAACAGTGCTGGGACGCAACTTAGAGTAGTGCGCCAAGTTCTGCGATCGGATAGCACCTTACAAGACTTGGCACAATCCCCGTTAATGTTAAGTATTATCACCCTAGCGTATCAGGGAATATCCCTAGATGAGTTACCGCAAAGGAGTGGTTTAGATGACTGGCGGAAGCACTTATTTGATCGGTACATTCAGCGGATGTTTAAGCGCAGGCGGGGTCAAGCCAAGTATAGTCAAGAGCAGGTAATTAACGGGTTAAGTTGGCTGGCAAAACGAATGCATCAAGACTCAGAAACCGTCTTTTTAATTGAGCGATTGCAGCCGAGTTGGTTAGACACTAAAGCGCAAAAATGGCTGTATTCTCTAGGAGTCGGCTTAATCGGGGGATTAATTATGGGGTTAGGTGGGGGGCTGAATGTCGAGCTTATGTTTTGGCGGGAAATTACTCTATTGGCAGGATTAATTATGGGACTCGGTGGCGGGTTAATGGCGGGGTTAATTGTGGCGCTGATTATGAATCAGATTGAACCCGTGGAAACATTAAAATGGTCATGGGTAAAAGCAAAGCGAAATATAGTACCGGGGTTGCGAATTGGGTTAACCGTAGGATTAATATTTGGTTTTACCAGTGGACTCGTTTTCTGGCTGATTGCGCCGAGTCAGGAGGCGATAATTGAGGGGCTAACTTATGGATTGAGTGGTATAGGAACGGGATTAATTTTCGTATTATTGCGTGGATTAACGGGAGGTGGAATTGAGACGAGTACCGTTCCCAATCAAGGGATATGGCAATCGGCACAAAATACCTTAATTTTTGCTTTAATTGGAGTAGTTGCTATGGTAGGTTTGGCGCAAATCGTGGGGCTACCAATTTTATTTGGCGCGGTAATTGGATTGCTGTTTGGGTTGTTTTCACCTGCGGGGATTGCTTGCATTCAGCATTTTACGTTACGGTTAGTGCTTTATTGTAGTGGTTGTATTCCCTGGAATTATGCGCGATTTCTCGATTATGCGACGCAGCAGATTTTTTTACAGAAGGTAGGAGGCGGGTATATTTTTATTCACCGATTGCTATTAGAACATTTTGCTCAGATGGAGCGAAAAATGTAATGGAAGGTGACAGCGAATTGAGCAATCAACCCTCACTCACCCCCAACTCCCTGACAGGTGTAGGTTTTTTATTTAAGGGTGGAGACTAGACTTGGGGGACAAGGAAGGAAAGAAGACAAGGGGGAAAAACCGTACAGAATTCGGTTCGGTCAACCACACGATAAAAAGCCGAAACGCCCTATTTTTCGTTCTCACTCTTCCTTGTCTACTGGTTCACTTGTCCTCCAAGTCTAACCTGAACCCCAACCTTAAAAAACCTACCCTTGTGAGGTCCATGTATCCCCCCGTGAATCAAAGATTACACAGGGGGTTTTATCGCTCCCCCAAACCCCCTCTTTTTGATAAACTGGCATTTCCAGATATCATGTATTTTAGTTCAACGGTTAGAACTTACCCCTTGAGTGCGATCGCCTGATTTTGTGGTAACAGTTTGAATTGAGGTTCAAGACGCTAAATGGTTGAAGACATTGAAAAAGCCAGACTCAACACCCAGAGTTCAGGAATTCCCAGTCAAGCGCCTCCAGTCACTCCGCGACATTTCCTTGCCTTACCCTGGGGAATCAAAGGACGGTTAAGTACAGCCCTAACTGTAGGTCTAGCAACCGTTTTGGCGCTCAAGAGTCAAGCCGCGATCGCGCTGCAAGTGCGGGTGACTCCAGAAACTCCCCAGTTAGGGGATACGCTGTCGGTGATGATTGACACAGAAACCACGACTCAACCGCCAAGCGTATCCATCGGGCAAAAAATTTATCCCGCCTTTCCTGTCACCGCCAATCGCTATCGCGCCTTACTCCCAACCACTCCTCTGGATAAATCCGGACGTTTAGAATTTCAAGTCACTGGGGATGGTGAGGTGAGGAATTTGGCTGTATTCCTGAAAAATCGCTCGTTTCCCACCCAGCGTATCCGACTATCGGGTAGCGCCAACCGATCCGCCACAGAACTGGAACTGAATCGGGTGGCTGAGTTTAAAACATTGGTGACGCCGCAAAAGTTCTGGAATGGACCGTTGGTCAGACCTAATGCAGGTCGAGTGTCTACGGTGTTTGGCGTGCGCCGTTATTATAACGGAGTATTCGCCGAGGATTATTATCATCGAGGCGTTGACTACGCCGCTGGAACAGGTTCACCTGTCGTCGCCCCTGCTGCTGGACGAGTAGCGTTAGTGGGACGAGAATCACAGGGGTTTAATGTTCATGGCAATACAGTCGGAATTGACCATGGTCAAGGAGTGTTGAGTATTATGCTACACCTAAACCAAATCGACGTTCAACAAGGAGATTTTGTCCAAGCCGGTCAAAGAATTGGTACAGTGGGTTCAACGGGAGCTTCTACGGGACCGCATTTGCACTGGGGACTGTATGTTCATGGCATTGCTGTAGATCCAGTGCCCTGGAGATTTGACGGTCTTGAATAATACAGGGTTTAAGTTTTTTTGAAGTTTTTTCGCATCTTATACACTTATGGGTTTTGTTTGAGGTAAACTCTGGTAAGTCTCCCCTGATCTGAGCGACGAATGGGCAATCCAATCCAACACCATGAGTATTGAAAAAATCGTAGAACAAGCTCTGCAAGATGGTTACTTAACCCCAGTCATGGAAACTGAGGTTGGGCGTATTTGTGATACAGCCTCAGAGCTTTCGATCGAAGAATATATGGCGTTGGATCGCCTGATGGGAGCGCTGTTGACGGGTGAAGTCGTCGCCGTTCCGCGCAAGCAGTTTATTAATGTGATGGAGGAGTTGGTACTCACCGAAGCGATCGCGCAAGTGGCAGAAATTGAAGCAACCAGCGATCAGGTGCTGGATGTGGGTGATATTGCCGCCTATGCTCTGAATCGACTCCCACCTCTGTATGCTACGACAGAAGAAGGGGCAAAATACCAACGTCAACGAGCCAAAGAAGAACTACAAGAGTTGATTACTCAGCAAGTTGATACGGCGATCATGCAAAATCAGCATCGACCCGATTTTGGCTCGGAACGCCAAGCTCTTCGTAGAGGTAGCGGCAAAGATTTGTTCCAGCAGGTGAGTTCCTTACTCCAAGATTACGCCCCCAACTTTGAACCTAAATCTGATCTCAAAAGTCCCTAGAGGCGCAGGGGGAGCAGGGGAAGCAGGGGAAGCAGGGGAAGCAG
>CAKZMA010001507.1 GCA_937127375.1 uncultured Coleofasciculus sp.
TGAGCATCTTGCTCACTGCATTGAGCATCTTGCTCGCTACCCATTCCTGGATTTTACCCCTCCCTAACGCTTCGCTAACGCACCCTACAATTGGGGACGAGATTGTTACCATTAAACCGAGCGTAAGGCAATCCATTAAAATTCTATTCCCGGTTGCGCTTTAACATTTTGCTCCCGCAGCGGATGCTTCACCAGTGTCATTTCTGTGACTAAATCTGCCTGTTCAATTAATGGTTTCGGTGCGCCTCGTCCGGTTAAAATAACGTGAGACATGGCGGGCTTTTCTGCTAACCCTGCTAATACCTGCTCAACGCTTAAATATCCCAGTTTCAACGCCACATTCACTTCATCCAATAGCACCAAGCGAAACTCTGGATTGCGGATAAACTCCAACGCCTTTTCCCAGGCGGCTTGGGCTTTACTGATATCCCGTTCCCGATCTTGGGTTTCCCAGGTAAACCCCTCACCCATCGCATGAAATTCCAACTGAGGTGTCTCCCCATTGGCGGCGACTGTCCAAGGCGCAAACGCCGCCTTCTCTGCGGGTTCCCAGGCTCCCTTGATGAACTGGATAATTGCCACTCGATACCCATGACCGAGCGATCGCAAAACCATTCCGAGAGCGGCTGTCGTCTTCCCCTTGCCATTCCCCGTGTTTACAATAATTAACCCTTTCTCCCTTGACGCTTGCGCCAGACGTTGTTCCTGAACCTGCTTGCGTCGCTGCATTTTCTGGCGGTACTGCTCTGAGGTTAACCCAGAAACGTTCTCAGATTGCTCAAATTCGCTGGATTCCCTGTGGGAACTGGTTTTCATCGCCAATTACTCAAGACTTATGACAAAGAATTCATTACTAACTGTAACAGTTCTTGACAAAGTGACAAAATAAGGCGGAACGGAATGATAAAATTTCTTAACTACTTCAGCAACATAAAACCTGAAAACACGCTGAATAGCCTTTTTTTTGCCTTGGGAACCAGGGCGACTGCGCGGGTTCTCCGATTGAGGAGATAAAGGTTAGTTTCCTAACCAGAGACGCTGAGTAAAACCAAAGCATCTTTTTGGTGTGGCGGTATCGGCGAATGAGACGCGAAGCCTACATGGTAATCGTTAATTGATTGGATGTAGGTAGTTCACATGCCCTATATCTTATACACGATTGAGAGAGACAGTTATGGCAGAAGAAGAAAACATGCAAGAACAGGAACACGAACAGGAACAGGCTCCTGAGGCTCCCGCTGCAGCAGGACAACCCACTCTATCTGGCAAACCTCCCCTCTTTGGCGGTAGCACCGGTGGCTTGCTGACGAAAGCCCAAGTGGAAGAAAAATATGCGATCACTTGGACTAGCTCTAAAAAGCAAGTCTTTGAAATGCCCACGGGTGGTGCAGCAATCATGAATGAAGGGGAAAATCTGCTGTATCTGGCTCGCAAAGAGCAGTGTCTGGCGTTGGGAACCCAGTTGCGGACGCAATATAAACCCAAGATTGAAGACTACAAGATCTACCGGATTTATCCCAGTGGTGAAATCCAGTATCTGCACCCTGCAGATGGAGTCTTCCCAGAGAAAGTCAACGAAGGGCGTCCCTTCGTCGGTAAGATTGACCGCAAAATCGGTAAGAATCCCGAACCTGTTACCCTCAAGTTCAGCGGAAAGGCGACTTACGAGGTCTAGTCTTGCTGATCTGTATTAGGCAACTGAATGCTCATTCAGGACTGCTTGTTAACGGGTTACTGACGGGCGCTGCACTGGTTAATCGGTTGCAAGTCTGTTAATTTGTTTGAAGGTTGGTGGTTCATCTCGGTGAACTGGTCAACCTTCAATTTTGTAATTGGGGAATGTAGAGACGTAGCATGCTACGTCTCTACATTCTCTCCCCTATCCAGTAGAAGCCTATGATATTACCTGAGTTTTCTCAATTTTGCACCCTGTCTCAACAGGGTAATTTTGTACCTGTTTACCAAGAGTGGGTGGCAGATTTAGAAACTCCGGTGTCGGCTTGGTATAAAGTCTGTGCGGGTCAACCCTATAGTTTTCTCCTGGAATCGGTGGAAGGGGGAGAAAATGTGGGACGCTATAGTTTGTTGGGCTGTGATCCGTTATGGGTGTTGGTTGCACGGGGCGATCGCACGACACAGATGCACCGGAATGGTACGGTAACGGAGTTTGAGGGGAATCCTTTTGAGGCGTTAACGGATTGCCTTAGTCCTTATCATCCGGTGAAATTGCCCCAATTACCACCCGGAATTGGTGGGTTATTTGGGTTTTGGGGGTATGAGTTGATTCGCTGGATTGAACCGCGAGTTCCGGTTTATTCCCCATCGGATCAGGATTTGCCAGATGGATTATGGATGCAAGTGGATAACCTGATTATTTTTGATCAGGTGAAGCGGAAAATATGGGCGATCGCCTACGCGGATTTACGGGAGGCGAATGGAGACTTGGAATCTGCTTATCAGCAAGCCTGCGATCGCGTCAAGACATTAGTACAGAAGTTACAACTCCCGTTATCCGGTAAAGATACGGTTTTGGAATGGACGCCGCCAGGAACCGCGACACAGCCGTTAAACTATACCAGCAACACCCAAAAGGAACAGTTTTGTGCCAATGTTCAAAAAGCCAAAGACTATATCCGCGCTGGTGATATATTCCAAGTGGTTCTCTCCCAAAGGCTTGTGGCTGACTACCAAGGAGATCCCTTTGCTTTATACCGTTCCCTGCGTCTGATTAATCCCTCTCCCTATATGGCGTATTTTAATTTTGGCGATTGGCAGTTAATTGGGTCAAGTCCGGAAGTCATGGTTAAAGCTAGCCGATTACCCACGGAAAAATTACAAGCCACCCTGCGTCCCATCGCCGGAACTCGTCGCCGAGGTGAAACACTCCAGGAAGATGAAGCGTTGGCACAAGATTTATTGCGCGATCCCAAAGAAGTTGCCGAACACGTTATGTTGGTGGATCTGGGACGTAATGACTTAGGGCGGGTTTGTACCAGTGGAACCGTAACCGTTGATGAGTTAATGGTTATCGAGCGCTATTCCCATGTCATGCATATTGTTAGTAATGTGGTAGGAGAACTGGCTGACACTAAAACAGCGTGGGAGTTACTCAAAGCCTGCTTTCCCGCCGGAACCGTCAGTGGTGCGCCGAAAATTCGGGCGATGGAAATCATCCACGAATTGGAACCGGAACGGCGGGGTGCTTATTCTGGGGTTTATGGCTGGTATGATTTTGAAGGGCAACTGAATAGCGCGATCGCGATTCGCACTATGATCGTTCGTCCCCATCCCTCTGGTACACATACAGTATCGGTGCAAGCGGGTGCTGGTTTAGTGGCTGATTCTAACCCAGAAAAAGAATACGAAGAAACCCTGAATAAAGCCAGAGGCTTATTAGAAGCTATTCGTTGTTTAGGTTAACACCAATGGAAACCGCTGCTAAGCCTGGGGATATATCGGTTGGGGGGATATGTATTGTCTTAGAAACTTTATATTATATCCGGCTGGGCAATTGCGTCTGTAGCGGATTTGTCGCTTGTCAATGCCATTGCTAAAGAAAACAAAGTTTCCCCAGAGGTTACTTTCCGAGGGTAAATTGGCTTATACTAGTCGTTAACTCTCGTCAAGAAGGTCTAGAGCCTACAACCTTAGAGAGAACTAGATAATACCACTTGAGAGAGAATTTTAAGATTAATTTTTGAGTTATAACTGTACTAGACTTAGCTAGAAGCGGAATTAGGGGTCTTGCCGATTTGATTGAACAAGCATATTGCCTGATCAATTCTGACTATTGGAAATTTTCATGAAAATTTTTATATCCGGTTAATTGCCAAAAAATGTGGAATAAAGAGCAGTGTACTTGTCATGTAGATGAAAAAATCATTTGAGGTGGATGACATGCAGAATAAACAAGCTGATGATTTTTATTTGAGTCAAAATTTAAGCTCCCGGCAAACTATTAATACAGAACAACCATCACACTATCCATTTTCGACAAATTCACCAAAAGGAAATTCTTCATCTTTTGAGGAAAACGGAGGCTTATTGCTGATGCCCCTAAGCTTTATGGTAATGGCTTGGGTGGTCTTAATTTTATTACGGTCAAATGTATTAAAATCATTCCGGAATCGATTAAAGCCCATCAAAGGATTACATCAGGTTCCTTGTTTAAATTGTAAATATTTTAAAAATGATCCCTATCTGAAATGTGCTGTCAATCCATGTACGGTATTAACGGAAGAAGCTGCCAATTGTTCTGACTATTCCTCAAAAGATAGCCAATAATTGGGGCTTGCTGCACAAAGCCGAAACCCTTAGTTATCAATGCTTTGAGCCATATTGACAGTGGATAAAGTGCAAGGAAATGGGGTAGCATCCTTCATAAGTATGGCATCACCTTGCTCAGGTAAAATGTACCCTTGCTCCCCCAGCTCCCCCAGCTTCCCCAGCTTCCCCAGCTCCCCCTCACCACAAGACTTATTCAGCAGCCCCTAATTGTCTTACGGGATCACGGGGAAAGGCAGAAGGTTCCAGGGCAGAGGATAGAAGGCTCCACGGAAAAAGAATTCAACGTCGATCCTCCTTTCTGATAAACTGACGTTGGAAGTCTGCCGCCAACCTACCAATATCAACGATGTGGACAGAAATAGCTGCCCAGATTAGCCAAGTCACAGGCAAACCCTTTGAAGTCGTGAACCGCCGTTCGGTGAGTGGCGGCTGCATTAATCAGGGTTGTGCGTTAATCGGTGACGATTCTACCTATTTTGTCAAGACTAACCAAGCCTCTCAAGTCAGTATGTTTGAAGCAGAGGCGTTGGGATTAAAGCAAATGCTAGAAACCCATACGATTCGAGTTCCGCAACCCATCGTCCATGGTGTCGCTGGAAATTCGGCGTATATTGTCCTAGAGTGGCTGGAATTTGGCGGTGGGAATAGTGAATCCTGGGTAGAAATGGGACGCCAGCTAGCGGCGATGCATCAGGCGACTCCGCCTCAAGACAAAGACGGGCGATTTGGTTGGAATCAAAACAACACCATTGGTTCAACACCACAAATTAACGATTGGATGGACGATTGGGCAGAATTCTTTGCCGAACATCGATTAGGATATCAATTCAAACTAGCACGGCGTCGCGGGGGACATTTTCCGGGACAAGATCAATTATTGGCAAAAGTTCCTGAATTGTTGGATCATCAACCCAAACCCTCTTTGATTCACGGGGATTTGTGGGGGGGAAATGCGGCTATTACCACATCAGGGGAACCTGTACTGTTAGATCCGGCAACTTATGTCGGCGATCGCGAAGCGGATATTGCCATGACAGAATTGTTTGGTGGCTTTCCGGCGGCGTTCTATCGGGGGTATAACCAAGTGTGGCAGTTAGATTCGGGGTATAAGCAGCGCAAAACCTTGTACAACTTGTACCATATCATCAATCACTTCAATCTTTTTGGTGGTGGGTATGGATCGCAAGCCAATCGGATGATTGAGCAAATTATTGGATGAGATTCGGTTAAGTTGACACCAAGGAAGGCTTGCCCCCAATTTAACCGTAAAATCTCACACTCCGGCGACTAATACCAAGTTGCAGTGAAAGAGGTAATCTGTCATGCTGAGTGGAGTCCGGAGCGAAGCGGAGGAACGAAACGAAGCATCTGCGGAACCCTACAATAAGGGAATTTCCACCACAAACTCTGTACCGCATCCGGGTGCGGAGAAGCAATGTAAATTTCCCCCATGTTTGTCTACGACAATTTGATAGCTAATCGATAATCCTAACCCTGTTCCTTCTCCTACAGGTTTTGTGGTAAAAAATGGGTCGAAAATTTGTTCCTTGATGTGTTCAGGAATGCCACAACCATTATCAGCAATGTGGATCAATACAGAATTGCGCTCCGATAATTCAGTCCGAATCCATATCGTCGGCGTAGGAGCATGATCAGGAAAAGAGAGTTCTGTTGATGCTGAACCCTTATTCTTATCCGCTTGTTCATCCCCGGAATTAAGAGCATCAATGGCATTATTCAGCAAATTCATAAAGACTTGATTGAGTTGTCCTGGATAACAGTCTACAGATGGCAACTTGCCATAGTCTTTGACGACTTGGATATTAGAGGCTTCCGGCTTTAAGCGGTGCTGCAAAATTAACAGCGTATTCTCCATTCCTTGTTCAACATCCATGCATTTACGTTCAGCTTCATCCAGGCGGGAGAAATTCTTTAGGCTACCAACTAACGTTTCCAGACGGTTAACCCCGAATTGCATGGAACTAAGAAGTTTGGGCAAATCTTCTCGGAGAAATTCGATATCAATGTCCTCAGTTAAGGTTTCAATTTCTGGTGCAGGTTGGGGATAGTGCTGTTCATAGAGTTGCACTAACTCCAATAAATCTTGAGCATATTGATTGGCATGATCAATATTCCCAGAGATAAACGTAATCGGATTATTAATTTCATGAGCAATTCCTGCTACTAACTGTCCCAAACTCGACATTTTTTCATTTTGAATCAGTTTAAGTTGAGTCTGTTTAAGTTCACGCAGAGTTTTTTCAAGCTGGGTGGCTTTTTCCTTCAAGTTTGTTTCCGACTCTCGCAAGGCGGCTTCAGCGGCTTGGCGTTCCTTGAGTTCAGCCGAGACTTGCTCAAACAATGCCGCTTGCTGAATTGCCATGCTTAACTGAATACTAAGTTTTCGCACACATTCAATTTCCTGTTGCTGCCATTGTCGCACTTCCGAACAGTGATGGGCAACCAGTAATCCCCAGAGCTTTTTACCTTGTAGAATAGGGGCGACTAAGCTAGCCTGAACCTGAAGATTTTCAAGTAATTCAATGTGACAGGGGCTTAAATTGGCGTTGTAGATATCGTCAATAACTCGAATATAACCGTCTTGATAGAGAAGCGATGTCACGTCAGGATTCTTAAAGAAATTGTCCTCAATAGTTGTGCCGACAATTCTCATCCACCCACCGCCAACTGACTCCACATCAACGGTTCCTGCCCAATCTGGGTCAAACCGATAAATCAGAGTGCGATCGCACTTTATAAATTTTCGCACTTCTGCGACGGCTGTATTCAGGACTTCATTCAGATTCAAGGATTGGTTAATTCGCTGATTTATACAGCTCAAAAGCCGTTCTTGCTTGGCTTGTTGCTTTAATTGCTGTTCAGTTCGTTTGTTTTGGGTAATGTCACGGAATGACCAAATTCTGCCGTAGCACGTTCCTGTAGCCGATAAAGCTGGCGTGGAATAAAGCTCGAAAATTCGTCCATCAGTTAGCTGAATTTCATCCTTATGAGTTAGTGGCGGATGCTGTTCCAGATATTCGACTTTACTAAACACTTTTAGCGGTTCAGCAATTAAGGGCAACACACATTCTAAAAATTCCTCTTTATCGGAGGATTTCATCATGTCATCAGGAACCTGCCACATTTGGCAAAAGCGAGAATTGTGATTAATGATTTGACCATTGGGAGCAATGACAATGACACCATCCGGATCAGCTTCTTGTTGCGCCTTTAATAAAGCATGATTGCGCTGAAGTTCCTCTTGGGCTTGCTTTTGAGATGTAATATCAGTCTGAACGCCAACAAAATAGATCACGCGCCCCTTGGCGTCTCGAATCGGTGAGATCGCTAGCTCATTCCAAAAGGGTGTCCCATCTTTGCGATAATTCTTAAGGACTACCTTCACCTCTTGCTCAGTTCGTAGAGCCTGACGGATTTGCTCAACCACCTGCGGATTAGTATCGACTCCTTGCAGGAAGCGGCAATTGCGTCCAACCACCTCTTGACGGGAATAGCCAGTAATTCTCTCAAAAGCGGGATTGCAATAGACAATTGGCAAATCCGGTTGGCAAGCATCGCTGAGGACAATGCCACAGCTTGCTGCACCGAGGATACGCTCATCTAAGCAAAGTGGTTCCACAGACAATTTATCCGGGGTACGGGTATCGAAAAGGCGACTTGTTGAGGGCTGATAGAGGTGGGAAATCATGGCAGTAAGTCAGCAACGTGTAATATATGCAGGGGTCGAGGCGTATTCTCCTTAATTTAAAAACGCCTCACAATAGATTCAATACACCCAAAGGATGAATTTACAGAACTTTACAGATTATTTAATATAAAGATTCGGTAACAACACCCTGTTTTATCCGGACAAGAGTCAGTAGAGAAAGCCTGCACCCTATATGGTTACTGTCTGGAGGGAGATTTAGACTAGAATGCTAGAGCAAAAGGTGTGATCGTTGAAATGACTGCTCCAACCTTACCATCTAAAAAATTTCTCCAACCCATTGATCGTCTGGCTTTGATAATCATGGTAGTGTTAAGTCTGTTTATTGGCATCGTGCTATTGACAGGCGATACCACTCGACCTAGAGTTAGGGATTTCAGTTGGCAGGACAAATACGTCAGTGCAGAGGATACGGCGTTTATTCTAACCTTTAGCCGTCCGATGAACCACGCCAGCGTAGAAGCGAATCTCAAAATCACGCCAGTTTTGCCAGAGGGTGAGGTGAGTCCCTCAGAGATACCGCCAATCGAGGGCAAGATTAGCTGGGCGGGGCGAAAAATGGCGTATACGTTGCTTTCGCCGATTCCCTATGGTAATGACTATCAGGTTCAGCTTCAGGGGGCAAAGGAGAAAATACCGGGAGTTGAACAAACAGGTACAGTTATGGAACCGTTTCAGGCAACCTTTCACAGTCGCGATCGCGCTTTTGCTTACATTGGCGTTGAAGGAGAGGAACAAGGGCGGTTAATTCTCTATAATCTCACCCAACAGCAAAAAACGCTGCTGACACCTGCTGATTTGGTAGTACTGGACTTTCAGCCCTATCCAGGGAGCGATCGCATTTTATTTTCTGCCAATGATCGCCAAAATCAGGCAAAGGGGTTACTCACGGCACAACTGTACACCGTAACCACAGGAATGTCGTTTCTCTCTCCAGATCAGCGTTCTCCGGCTCAGCAAACCCCTGGTAAGCTGGATTTGGTCTTAGATAGCCAAAACTATCAAAATCTGCAATTTGACTTATCCAGAGACGGACAAATCATTGTGGTACAGCGAGTGAATCGAGAAGATCCCGCTGACTTTGGTCTGTGGATGATCCCCGCTGATGGCGAACCCCAACCCTTAGAGAATCAACCCGGTGGGGAATTTTTAATTGCCCCAGATAGTGCCTCATTAGCCGTAGCGCAAGGACAAGGGGTGGCTATTTTGCCCTTAAACGCCGACGCCGAACCTCTAGACTTTCTGCCCAAATTTGGTCAAGTTCTCAGCTTTGCCAGCGATGGTGCAGCAGCGACAATGGTGAAATTTAATACCGACTATACGCGATCGCTGTTTTTGGTCAATAATCAGGGAACTGAGGAAGAACTCCTGCGAACAACCGGTTCGATTGTCAACTGTGAGTTCGCCCCCAGTCAGGAAACCCTCTATTGTCTCCTGACGCAACTGATTCAAGGGGAAGAGTATCGCGAGGAACCCTTTATCGCCGCCGTTAATCTCGACACTGAACCCGATAGTGAGGAGAGTCCAATACAACCCTTAGTCGTTCTGCCAGAACAGCGTGATATTCAACTGAGTTTATCCCCAGATGGTTTAGCCTTATTATTCGATCAGGTAGCCACCCGACCCGCCTCAGCCATTGACAGTTTAAGGAACGACGAAGGACAAGCGATCGCAACTGGACGTCTTTGGCTATTGCCCTTAGATGAATCTATAACCTCAGAAACACCCGTACAACTACAACCTGAGCCATTATTACCAGGATTTCTCCCCCACTGGCTACCGTAGCAGAGGGAGCAGGGGGAGCAGAGGGAGCAGAGGGAGCATGTAGAGACGTAGCATGCTACGTCTGGGAGCAGGGGGAGC
>CAKZMA010001508.1 GCA_937127375.1 uncultured Coleofasciculus sp.
ATCCTCTATCTGCTGTTGAGGACTCACAGGCTGGTCTTGCCTAATTCTATTCTCCATGTTGGAATTGGCGGTAACAGGAGCTGCTCCAACTTGAGTAGAAAATGTTAAGCTGAGAGCGATCGCGGTAGATGCAACGAGTTTCATTTTTCTTTTCTCCGAGTAGATGTACGAACCTGTGAGCTTGGTGTGATTAACCTAGCCCTAAAATTTTGAGAGATAAATTGCTCTTATCAGAGACTTGTTATTCAGTTCTTGGAGTTACCCTGTCAGTGACGCACCCGATTAGTCGAAATTTGAGAGAAATCTTTTTCTGTCACTGCTCTATAATTAAACTATAGCAAGAGAAAAGACAGAATCTGTGATCTTTATCAAAGCTTCATTGAGAGTTCATACAGCCTTAATAAGTGCCTCTTATGGCTTAAGTTTTCTTTACAGAAGTTCTGGAGTAAGGAGTACACCGAAGTTACGGTGTTAGATGAAATTAAACGTAATACCCAAAACTGTAGACTATAGGCTATGACTGTAGTTGAACCGAAATACATTTGAAATACATCCTGGGTTTAGTGGTGTTTGAGTTACGGTTATCAGTGGCATCGGATTAAATTATTCGTCGAGCCGGATTGGACTTCTCTTTTCCGTCCAAGAGAGATATATCGATTCTTCGCTAGAGGGTTGCAACAGTGAAATCCTTATGGTGCATGGGTTGCTTTTTATTCTTTTGTCAGAGTTTTTTAACAAAGTAAGTTTATGTTAAGAGTTGTAATGTAAGATTTGCTTATATTAAGGATTATGACGCAATACTTCGTAACATTAAACACATTAAAGATCTCAATCGTGAAAATTCGGTGAAAGGGAAGTCAACTCAGTCTCATCTGATAAAGTGTACAGCCATCTCAAGAGACTATTTCGGGCTGGCGGCACAAAGCCGAAACCGCAAAGCCCATCAATGCTTTGAGCAGCATAGACATTGGCTCATCTTCAAGGACATAAGGTAAAACCCTTTCATACCCTTGCACCACTATCAAGGAAAATGTATCATTGCTTCCCCAGCTCCCCCTGCTTCCCCTGCTTCCCCTGCTCCCTACCTCCCCACAAGACTTGCAGACCCTAATTTTTTTCTACCTGAAGCGCCGTGTCTGGGAAATCGCTGAAAAGTCCATCAATTCCCAGCCGATAGAATTGCTGATACTCCAACTTAGGATTACCTTGATAGTCGGGGGCGAGAAAAACCTCTTCATTGCGGAATGTCCAGCCATGAACCTGCAAACCCTGAGCATGAGCGTCATCGAGTAACAAAGTGGGGGGTAATAAGTAACCATCCGCCCCCGTGGGTACAATTAAACGTTTGTTGACCCCGATCGCATCAGCATAATCCGCAATTTCCCTTAACCCCTGAGGCGTTACCAGATCTCGATACGTCCGACTGCTATTGTCATGGTGTTGAGGATGAGCAATAAAATCGTAGGGTTGACCGATGTCATTCACTAACTGTACCAAGGATACATCGGTGATTTGCTTGAGCGCTTTCAAGTTCGCCGTTTCAAAGGATTGGATGAATACAGGGGAAGTGCGATCGCCCAATCCGTACTGGTTGAGGATATTTACCAACGGTTCTTCTAACGAGAGTCCGATCGCGGTAAAGTAGGTGGGATGCTTAGTTTCTGGATAAATGCCAATCATGCCTCCAGTAGCAGCACTTTGGCGTTGAACTAGCTCAATAATATCAACCAGAGTAGGGATATCAAACAACCCATCGAATTCTGTCGAACGCAGGTGAGGTAATCGTTCTTTGACTCGTAGAGTTTTTAGTTCTGCTAGCGTAAAGTCCTCAGTAAACCAACCCGTGACAGTTTGCCCATCAATCATTTTAGTGGTTTGGCGATCGCGAAATTCTGGACGAGTCGCCACATCGGTAGTACCCGAAATTTCGTTCTCGTGACGCGCCACTAATACCCCATCCTGTGTGATCACCAAATCGGGCTCAATGTAATCCGCCCCCATCTGAATCGCTAATTCATAAGCCGCGAGGGTATGTTCGGGACGATAGCCACTTGCGCCTCGGTGAGCAATCACCAAAGGACAGGAATTTTTGTCACGCGATCGCATCCTTATATATATACCCCTCTTTTTATTGTCTTCTCCCCAGAGGCACCATGGCGCATCTGAAAAATGCACCCCCTGCTCCCACAGAAGGGCGGGTTTAGTTCATTTAGGGGTTGTCTCCAAAATGCTATCGGTAAAACCCGCCCCTACAACCCGGCTCCTGGAGCGATCTCAACCGAAAACTTTTCGAGCGACTGAACTGAGCTTACCACGGTAGTATTTCCCCCTTCGCGTGCCAAAACGTACCAGAATTTTCCAAGTTGAGCTGATCAATGCGGGCTAAAAGTCCCTGAACAGCTTCCTGGGGAGGAATACCATTATGACCTGTCATATCTGTACTCACCATACCCGGATGGAGAATAGCCACGGGAATTTGACGGGGTTTTAAATCAATTGACAGAGACTTACCCGCCATGGAAACAGCGACTTTAGACATGCGGTAGCCGTAAGAATTACCAGAAGTGTTATCTTCAATAGAACCCATGCGGCTAGTCATGATCGCCACCTTAGCACCCGTACCCAAATTGGGGAGTAAAGCTTGGGTGACACGCAACGCGCCCAACGCATTAACCTCAAATTGCTGCCGGATAGCATCAAAGTCAAGCTGGGGGAGGGTATTTTTCCGCAAAATTCCGGCATTGTTAATCAATACATCGAGAGGAGTATTCTTTAAACGTGATGCTAAGTCAGCAACAGAGTCATCTGAGGTGACATCAATCCCCGCCTCCACCCGGATGCCCAAGCTGTCGAGGGCTTCAGACGTTTTTCGACAAACTGCGATCGCCGTTTCTCCTCGTTCGGTTAGCTGTCGGCAAAACTCTAAGCCGATACCTCGGTTTGCGCCTGTTACTAAATAAGTTGCCATATTTATCTTTAATCTCCTGTATAAGTGGGTGGACACAATTAAAGTTAACGGTTGAGATTAGGGAACAGGGAACACCTCGACTTCGCTCGGTGTCCCGGCTCAAAGAGTTCCCAAACGCTTCTCGCATCGCGTCTCTACATTGCTCCCCCAGCTCCCCCCGCTCCCCCAGCTCTCCCAGCTCTCCCTGCTCCCCCAGCTCCCCCAGCTCCCCCAGCTCCCCCAGCTCTCCCAGCTCCCCCAGCTTCCCCAGCTTCCCCTGCTTTTAGCCCTTAAGTTGACACCAATGCGGTAAAACCCGCCCCTACATCCCCGCGCTAAAATCGCCGCCTATATTCAATAATCGCCCGACTATCCCCGGAAAAATCAGTCCCCCCTCGCAATAACACATTATCATTCAGCCGATAACGCAGATTGTATTGGAACGGTTCCCCAGTCGTTAACTCCTTCAACACAGAAACCGAGAAATTTTGGCTGATATCAATCCCCGCTTCAGCCGCAAATCCCAAACTCGAAGCCCGTTCTTCATCATCGGGAATAATCGTCGGAAATAGACGAAACTCACTCAACGGTAACGCATCCGCAATAAAATTACCCACAGGTCCCAAAACCGCTGAACCCGCCAAATTCGCCAACCCCAACGTACTATCCCCTCGCCCTAACGTATCCACAAATCCCCCACCCAACATCGCCACAATTTCCGCTTCGCTGCGTGCAGGTGTACTCGTCAATTCCAACCGATCCTCCAGTTGAGACGCCGGTCCTTCCACCTGGGCGACAACCCGAACCGTTTGCACCGCGCCCAACTCAAAATCAGGCACATCAGCAATTTCGGCCGTCTGGGCGTTTGTCGGGAGTCGCCGTTGGGTCGCTTCCGCCACTGATGTGACTAAACGTACATTTAAATAGGGATCAAGTCCTTGACCCGGAATAAATTCTGCCGTATTTTGCCCCCGCGCCAACCGGAATTGAGTAGTAAATAAATTTACCTGACCCCGCGTTAACCGAATCACACCATCGGGTCTTAAATCTTCTAAGGTTCCATTCAGTTTTAGAGTCCCTTCGGCGAGGAAATTCAAAATCGGTGCCTTTCTAATTTGAATATCTTCCACCAGGGTAATTTTTAAGTCATTAAACTCGAAAACAATACCCTCCTCCGTGTCACCCCCAGTTCCCACAGCAGTTCCCGCACCGCCATCTTGCTCAGGTAGTGGTACAGTACCATCAACTAAGTTAATTTCACCACCAATCGTGGGATTCAACGCTGTCCCCGTTAGCACCACCTGACTTTGTTGGATCTGACCTCGATATAGGGCTTTCAGGTTAATTGCCAGTTCCCCAATATTCACGGTGAGTGGATTTTGCTGAGGAATGGGCTGGGAGATGGGTAGGGTTCCGGCTGCGGTAACTTGACCGCCACCATAGTTCGCCGTCAAGCTATTCACATCAACCCGGTCAAAGTTGAACTCAATTTCCCCCGTCACATCAGTCAGCGGTTCGGGGAGGGCTTGCGAGGCAATCGTCGCCCCTTCTACGATCGCAGTTCCCTGTGCTCTCACTCCTCTGGGACGACCTTCTTCTTGATCAAAGCTGCCTTGAATATCCAAATTAACCCTTCCGGTTCCCCCTCTCCAGACAACTTGCTGGCGGGTAAGGATATTTAATAAAGCCAACCCCTCGTCTTCCACATTCACACTCAGGCGAAGTTCCTCACTCTCTGGGGCGACGGCATCGGGAACGGGTAACTGGTAAGGGATACTCCCCCGAACCACCAATTGAGCATCACCCGCGTCTGTGGGTATACTTTCAGCTAAGAACCGCAAGCGGGCATCACTGTAACTGAAACTCCCCTGCAAGGTTTCAATCGCTTCTTGATTCAGCGTCGCGTCAGTTACCGTCACTGATCCTCTGGCTTGAGGATTCTCTAAACTCCCCGAAAGCGTCGCCGTGGCGTCCAGATTTCCACTAAAAAAGCCGATCGCAGGCGGTAAATCCACCACGTCTCGGATTAGGGCGATGGGGAAGTTTTCTAGGCGTAACTGACCCGATTGTGTCTCGCCACCAATCGTCCCGGAAAATGTAGCAAAACTTTCTCCTGATCGCAAGGTAACCGGAAGCAGCGTCAGTACCCCCTCTTGGAAGCTGCCTTGAAGCGTTGCCTGATTAACCTGATAATCACCCCATTCCCAGTCTTGCCCCTCGATATCAAATTTGGCATTAATTCCCGATGCCAACGAGCCACTAATCCGTACCGTACCGCTAAACGTGCCATCTAACTCGTCTAAATCCGGCAGAATCTCAGCTTCTTCCTCCGCCTGTTGCCGTTGTCGCAGTAGAGTTTCAATTTCTGAGAGACGGCGCAGTTGGGTGTGTAATTTGGCTTGGGGCATTCCCACTTGGGCAATATCCAAGGGTGCGGTGGGGGTGGTGGGTGGTGTTGTGGTCAAGTCGATTAACTGTAAACCCGCGACTAGGGTTTCCAGTTGTCCCTGTTCGATATTCAGCGTCCCTTGAAACTGGGGACCCGTGGGTGTTTGTTGAATTCGACCTGATAGGCTATACAGATTTTCCCCTGGTGTCGCTTCCCCTGGCAAACGACTGCCAAAAATTGGACCGGTTAATTCCACTTGGTCTAACGCCACGTCAAAGGTATTCAAATTAATTGCGACTTCCCCAGAAATATCACCCACCAAGGGTTGAGTCTGTAGGGCGGTAGGCACCGGGGCGATATCTTTAATCAAGGCGATGGGAATATTTTCTGTATTCACCCGTAGCACATTACCCTGGCGCGTCCCGGTAGCGATCGCATCCCCGCGACGAATGTTAAAGGAAACAGGAAGATAATCCGATCCCAGGGCTAATTCAATCTGATCGGTCTCACCTTGGAGATCGAGTTCCACACCTTCTCCCGGTATCACCGTCACTGGACCGGCGAGTTCCTCTTCAAAGGTCAACCCACTAACCGCAAAATCCGCCAGTTCCACATTCCCCTGAACACGGGGATTCGTCACTGTCCCGGCAATTGTACCCGTAAAATCCGCCAATCCCGCCACATCCACATCCGCTGCGGCTGGGGGTAAATACGCCGAGAGTTCGCTTAACTCTAAATTATTTGCCGCCACATCTAGGTTAAAATTCCCCACCGCCCCAATTCCCTGATCCAACTGGGCGGGATTCACCCCAATAAACCCACTCGCAGACAGTCCCTCGGCGGTCAACTGTTGCAGGTCTATCCCTTGACCTGTCCAGCGAAATGTGGTATTCACAGGACGATCAATCAGGGCAAATCCTTGACTAAATCGCAGTTGACCCGCCGCCGTTAGCGATCGCGCGATCGCTTCTGGGGTTAATGTCTCTAAATTGGTGGAAACATCCAGATTCCCGCTGACCGTTCCTGTCAACTGTTCCCCAAACCGTGCCAATTCAATCCCGTCCGGGTTTAACTGGGCTTGTAGCGTCCCATTATTTAACTGTAATGCCGTCGCCCTCACCGTACCCCCAGCCACGGCTAATCTGCCCTGACCTTGGGCTTGAATCTGATCCAGTGCCACCTTCTCAAGCGATCCTGACAGGTCAAAATTTCCCGCCAACACTCCAGCAAACTGCGGCGGTAATTCCGGCGCTAACCTCGCCAACTCCAGTCCCGCTGCTTGCACATCTGCCTGCCAACGTCCGGCGGCGAGATTAATCTCCCTTGCCCGGACGACACCCCCTGCCAGGTTAACTAAAGCATTTCCATCCCCCCGAATCGTTTCCAGCGCCACCTGATCCAAACTCCCGGACAGATTCATAATTCCGGTTAAATTCCCCGACAATTGCGACGGTAGCTGAGGCACAACCCCTGCCAATCCCACACGATTCGCCGCCACTGTCGCTTGCCAACGACCGGCATTTACATCCAAATTCGACACTTGAACCGTTCCCCCACCCACATTCAGTTGTCCCTCACCGGCTACATTAATCGCTGATGGGGAAAACTCATCCAAGGAACCCGACGCCACAAACGTCCCACTGAAGGGAGACTCCAGTTGCGGCGGTAATTGCGGCACAAATTCTGCCAACTGAATCCGATTCGCGTCTATTCGGGCTTGCCAACGCCCCTTGTCTAGAGTCACCTCCTCCAGATTAATCTGTCCCCCAGCCGCCGTTAGCGTCACTTGACCAATCCCACTAATCCCGGAAACAGAGGGATTTGCCAGAGAACCAGACAGGGCAAACGTGGCGTTAATTGGTTCTTGTAGGGCGTCCGGAATTTGCGGGGCTAACTCTCCCAACTGCACCCCATTGGCATCAACATTAGCCCGCCAGCGCCCTTGAGAGAGTTGGATATTCTCCACGCCAATCGTTCCCCCTGCCAGATTCAGGCGTCCCTTACCCTGGGCGCGAATCTGGGATAAGGCAAACTGATCCAAAGGGGTTGATAGGGTAAACTGACCCGCTACCGTCCCCTGAAATTGCGATGGTACATCAGCTAGTTGAGACAGTTCCACCCCCTGGGCTTGAACTAAGGCGGTGAGACGATTATCCAGAACTTGCAGATTCGTCGCCGTGACTGTACCCCCAGCCGCTTGCACCGTCGCCTTTCCCGTGGCGCGGATGTTTTGAGGATTATCCAAGGGACCAAAAATTCTGGCAGTTCCGGAGACAGGACCAACGGGAATCGGTAGGGTGGTGTTGTAGGTTTTCGCCAGTGCAGCAGTTGGCAGGTTATTGGCTTGCACGTTAAATTGTAATCCTCCCTTTTCCCCCAGTTCAATCACACCTTCTCCAGTAATTTTGCCGCCGATTGCGGGTTGGGCTTGCAAGTTGCGAACGGCAAGGCGGGTGGGATCTTGGGGTTGGGCGGGTGTGGTGAGGGTAAAATCGGTACTGATCGTGCTGAAGGTGACGCGATCAATCTGAGTCGGTTTCGTGGTGACGGCTTCTCCCTTAACCACAGGTTGAGTCAACGAACCTGTGACTAGCAGGGCGGCTTTGACTTCTCCAGAGAGGGGAACGGGCGTGTCTTCCAGATTAAAGGTTTGCAAAACGGTCTTGATTTGTACCGCTTGGGTTTGGGCGGTGAGATTAAATCCTGTCTCTAGATCCACGCTACCATTGGCGGTGGCGGGAATTTGCCCGAATTGGGTGGTTACATCTTCTAAGCGAATGGTTGTCTCTTTGAAGCGTAATCGCCCATTGGTATTGGCAAAGGCTTGGGGAAGTTGGGGAACTTGGGCGGTTACGTTGTTCAGGGTGGCGTTTCCCAGAAACTGGAGGGGTTGATCGGGTTTAACCGTAATTTCTAAATCCCCACCAACATTACCCGCATTCACGTCTAAGGGTAGGGGAATCAGCCGATTCAGGGTACTAGCATTGACATTTTGCCCATCAACTTGTAAGTGGGTGGTGCTAGTGGGGAAGAGGTGTTCGCCCTGTAGGTTAAAGGTTCCGCCACTAGCGATTTCACCTTGGACATCGAAGCGAATGATGTCATTGTCTTGTAAGAATTGACTACTTCCTTGGGGAATTGCGATCGCGACGGGGGATTGGGGCTTGCCTTCCGTGGATCGAGGCACAAGCTGCACATCGGCATTCCGCACCCCTAACTGTTGCAACTCTACCTCAATTGGACCGGGTTCTCCTTGCTCTTTAAGTTCCAAGGGCATCCATGAGCCATCAACGGCTTGTTCTATATAGACATCAGGTTCAATTAGGGTAACGTTTAATTCTAACCGACGGTCGAATATAAGGGGAAGTAAATCATACTGAACTTCCACCGCTTCAATCGAGGCGCGATCGGGTTCAGTATCCGTCGGGGGTAAGGCGGCGCTATCAAAGCGCAAACTATTGAGGGAAAAGCGTTCAACGTCGCCAATTTCCAC
The DNA here is from genome assembly GCA_937127375.1 of uncultured Coleofasciculus sp. Taxonomy (GTDB): domain Bacteria; phylum Cyanobacteriota; class Cyanobacteriia; order Cyanobacteriales; family Coleofasciculaceae; genus Coleofasciculus. Next base: position 8,830 of record CAKZMA010001508.1, read on the forward strand.
GGGGCGTTGCAGGAGTTGGGTGAGGTTTCTCGCCACCAAGGGTGCCAACATCTGTTGGATAAAATACCACGCAAAACTCATCCCCCCAGCGATTCCCACCAGCAGGATGATACTGATTCCAATTAGCCAACGCCGACGTCGCGATCGCCTGGGAGGTGGAGATTCCGGTTGTTCATTGGAATTGGATTCCGGTTCGTTATTGGGAGGGGGTACATTGGTCATAGTCCTTAATTCACGCTGGGAAAGAGGAGGCGGTTAGGTTGCTGGGTGAGTGCGATCGCTAGCTAATGTCAGTCAGGGAAGGCTTAGTTTTTTACTATAGACGGATACTAGAATACGCCAATTCCCCCCATAGGGGTAGATGACTAAGTGCAGTCAAGGGAAGATGGGGAAGCTGGGGGACACCTCGACTTCCCTCGGCGTGTTAGCTGGGGAAGCTGGGGGAGCTGGGGAAGCAATGTAGAGACGTAACAGGCTACGTCTGGAAGATGGGGAAGATGTTAGCTGTTGGCGTTATTTCTGCCTTACGTCAGTTCTGCTGTCTTGTCATCAAAACCTGAGAATGTCAGGATTTGTAAATTTATTCCTCCAGAAATAGACGAGCATTACCGCAAAAAGTATCATTAGATACAGAAATATAATCTACCTGAGAGTTTTGACTCAGATCAGTGCAGTGGATCGGTGGGTAGGTTGCGGTAATCACATTGATATAATCTTATGGATGTCGAGACAGCGATCGATTGGGATGAAGCCTTTGAATATCTACCCGGTTCTCTGGTGGAATTGAAGCACCAACCAGGAACCACACATCGTATTGACTTTTATGAACCCATGATGGTTCCCCCGATCTGGTTAGTGGATGATCCACGTCCCCGCTATCCCCACGAGTTAAGGATCGTATCACGCCTGAATGAGCGGGTTTGTTCATTAGAGTCTCAAGCCGTTTAAGCGCAGAAGGCTTGTTTGATCTGACAATCAAACTGAGACGCAGAAAAAACAAAATGACTTGTAGGGGCGGGTTTTACCGTTATCTGTGGCGACAAACC
>CAKZMA010001509.1 GCA_937127375.1 uncultured Coleofasciculus sp.
CGGGTAATTAAATCATCTCTAATCAACAAGAAACTCGGCTAACCCTAAATAACGAATCCCTTGGGGAGTAATGTCAAAACGACAGGGTAACACCTCAAGTCCCTGGAGAACCCCTTCTCGCAAGAGTTTTCCATAAACGGGGTCAGTACTATCACCCGGACTGAAGCGATCGCAGTCCCCCCGATTGATAAAATAAAGCATAATAGCCTTGGCTTGGGGCAATAACTGCTGGAGTTCTTGCAGGTGCTTTTGTCCCCGTGTGGTTACGGTGTCGGGAAATAAGGCTAAGGTTCCCTGCGCCCAAGTCGTATTTTTGATTTCCAAATAGATGGGAGGCGCGTCATTCTCCCCCGTCAGTAAAAAATCGACCCGACTTTTCCGATTTGCGCCATAAACCACTTCGGGGCGAATTTGGCTGTAGCGATTGGCTAATTCCGGAATCAGCCTTTTTTCCAGGATGATCTTCATCACCCGATTGGGTAGGGCTGTATTAATCCCCACCCAAGTTGGTTGGGTGTCATTGACTTGGATCATCTCCCAGGTGTAGGCTAATTTGCGCTTGGGGTTATCACTACGGGATACCTGAACTAAACTTCCAGGGGTGGAAACCCCTGTCATTGGACCCGTATTCGGACAGTGGGCGACAATGGTTTCCCCTGATGTAAGCTGAATATCGGCAAAGAACCGCTTGTAGCGTCTGAGCAATGTCCCCGTCTCTAGCGGTGGGTAGCTGTAAATCCAATCGGAGCGATCGTCCATTAATTTTTGGGAACTGTTCACATTACTTAACAAATATATTAAAATAACTTAACATACAGTAACATTCAATGGACTCAACATGGCTAACTCAGACCAACGGAAACAGCGAATAATGGAACACATCAAGCGCTCGATCACCATTCCTCAGCGAGGCTTTTCGATGACTTCAGATTCGAGAAAGCAACAGATTATGGATCATATCAAAATGACACGAGGTTAGGGTCATTTGTCATTTGTCATTTGTCATTTGTCATTTGTCATTCGTCATACTCGCTTCGCGAGAAGCAAGCTACGTCATTTGTCATACTCGCGAAGCACCAAGTACCGTAGGGTGGGCATTGCCCACCAGCCTTAATGAGCGTGCCATTCAAGTTAAGCTTTGGTGTAAATCCTTAAGTTTTGAAGAGAGATAATTTACCCAATAAATTACAGATTCAACCCTAATATTTTTCGATTGTTAAATAAAAATAAATTATCCTAAAATCTCGATATAAACGAAACTTTTCGAGTAATTTTCACGTCCCTAAAAACTAGATAAATGACTCAATTCAAGACTGACTCATGTTTTCAGGACAACCAAACAAGAGAAAACCCCTTTGGACATCTCTCGCCTCATTGAGCTTACTGCTGATGATGGGCAGTTTAACGATGACCTCCTGCGGACTGGTAAAACCTATCAGTGAATCCACGCCACAAGAAGAAAATCAGTCAACTGAGAACGATTCAGTCACAGGTGCTGATCAAGAAGCCGCCGAAGAAAAAACAGAGGCAGAAAAACAGTATGAAGCGGAAGGGATAGACACCACTGCTGATGATGATCCTGAATGATTTCATGCTGAGTCTGGGTCAAATCAAAACAAATACACGTTTTGAACAGATACGCTAAAGTTTAGGCGTTGAACTTATGGAAAAACTGTTCCCTGTTCCCTGTTCCCTGTACTCTCACCACAAGGCTGATTCAGCAACTCCTAAGATATAACAGTTTTGTTATCATACAGTGATGGGTTAACACCACTGTTAATGGAAAGTCAGCCAAACTACGATAGCCTAGCCACAACCCTGCGCGATCGCCGAGTTCGTCTCGCCCAGCTTATCGATTTTCCCGTCATTCTCTGGGCGGGACAATCTTGCCCGCGCAACTTTCCGGCGAATCCGTTTCCATTTCGCGCCAGTAGTCATTTTCTCTACTTTGCGGGTTTACCTCTGGAGGGTGCCGCCATTTATCTCAACGATGGCAGGTTGGAACTGTTTCTGGATGAACCCTCGCCAGCCAGTACCCTTTGGCATGGTGAAATGCCCAAACGAGAGGAAATTGCCCAAAAAATTGGTGCTGATGCGGCGTTTCCCTTCGCAGAATTAGCCTCGCGGACAACCAATGCTGCAACTGTTGCGGTGCAAGATATGGCGACGTATCAGCAGCAAGAACAACTGTTAAATCGATTCGTCGCCCCCGCCAACGCCCCCGAAGGAATTGACCGAGACTTAGCCAAAGCGATTGTATCCTTGCGACTGTGCCACGACGCGGAGGCATTATCCGAGTTACGTAAAGCCGCCGCCGTGACGGTAGCTGCCCATAAAGCGGGAATGCAGGCAATCGGGGGTAGAGATGTAGCAACGGAATGCCTCTACGAAGCCACAATCCGTGGGGCGATGGAAGGGATGATTCTTGCCCACAACATGAGTTGTGCTTATGGCAGTATTGTCACGGTTCATGGAGAAGTGTTGCACAATGAACAGTATCATCATCCCTTGCAACCGGGAGATTTACTGTTGGCAGATGTGGGGGCGGAAACCCAGAGAGGATGGGCAGCTGATGTGACTCGTACCTTCCCTGTAACCGGAACGTTTTCTTCGACGCAGCGCGATATTTACGATACTGTTTTAGCCGCCCATAACGCTTGTATTGAGAAAATTCATCCCGGTGTCGAATATCGCGACATTCATCTGTTAGCCGCCGCCACCCTGACTCAAGGATTAGTGGATTTGGGGATTCTGCGGGGACAGGTATCAGATTTAGTGGAACAAGATGCTCATGCGTTATTCTTTCCTCATGGCGTTGGGCATTTGCTGGGTTTAGATGTGCATGATATGGAAGATTTAGGGGATTTAGCGGGGTATCAAGAGGGGCGAGTGAGAAGCGATCGCTTTGGTTTAGGATTTCTACGATTGGATCGACCCTTGCAACCGGGAATGCTAGTGACGATTGAACCGGGATTCTATCAAGTTCCAGCTATTTTAAACGATCCAGAACGACGCACCAAGTATCAAGATGTGGTTAATTGGAATCGTTTGGCGGAGTTTGCTGATGTGCGCGGGATTCGGATTGAAAATGATGTTTTAGTCACTCCGGAGGGTAGCGAAGTCCTCACCGCCGCTTTACCAACTGAGGCAGATGCGATTGAACAACTGGTTCTATAGGTGGGAGAAAGTAGGGATTGTCATTGGTCATTGGTCATTGGTCATTTGTCATTTGTCATTCGTCATAAGCTGTTCGGCATTTAAACCTTAATGTCAATAATGGTGATAATGGTGAAATCCTTGCTGTAGTGCGAGCATCTTGCTCGCTACATTGAGCATCTTGCTCGCTACATTGAGCAT
>CAKZMA010001510.1 GCA_937127375.1 uncultured Coleofasciculus sp.
TGCGATCGCGTGATTTAGAGAATGATAATATGTCTCATTTTGATCACCTGCTCTGTGCCAAGTGTTTACTGGATCACAATCACTTAATTGATCAGCTCTGGCTCAAACGAAAAGCCGCTTATGGCAGTTCCAACCCGCAAAAGCAGTGGGGTTATCATGTGGCAATGTTGCTGGATAATCCAGAGCGCAATCCTCCCCTAAATCCTTTACGATTTGGACAGTAACATTCGTAGTGGTCACGAAGCGTGACATAAGCGCTAAAGCGCTTACTACAAACCTTCTTTATTTATAAATTATGACCGATTGGAAAATATTTTACGGGAATCGAGAACCGCATCATGCAATTAACACTTTGCCTGATCCTCCCAGTTGGCGACAGTTCAAGCGTCACCAAGATATTAATGAAAAAGCTCTAAAATCTAGGTGGCAAAAGATTCTCCGCTTAGTGAAAGAAGATAGTCGAGACTATCAACGGGGCAAAAGTTTTCGGGTACTTTATCCACCCCAAAACCGTGATACAATTGATCCAGATACTCCAGATAAAAAAGCGAAAATCTATCAGGCGTACAAAGAACTCATAGAAGGCGTCAATGCTGCCATTTATCTGCGTCGTCCCCTCCTTGTCACCGGACGTCCGGGTTCTGGGAAAACCTCTCTAGCGTATGCGATCGCGTATGAGTTGCAACTCGGATCAGTGCTGGCTTGGTCAATCACCACTCGTACCAATCTCCAGAATGGACTCTATAACTACGACGCGATCGCGCGACTGCAAAACCTACAATTGCTCAAACTTAAACAAGAATTAGGTCAAGCACCACCACAGCAACTCGAAGAAAACATCGGTCAGTATTTACAACTTGGAGCCGTAGGAACTGCATTTTTACCCAGCTATCACCCCAGAGTATTACTCATTGATGAAATTGACAAAAGTGATATTAACCTCCCCAACGATTTACTCAATCTCTTTGAAGAAGGAGGCTATTCCATTCTTGAATTAGAACGCCTACAGACTCCATCCGTCACCGTAAGAACCGCTGATCCCGGACTAGATACTGAGATACAACGGGGTCAGGTACAGTGTAATAAATTTCCCATTGTCGTCATGACCAGTAACGGGGAACGAGACTTTCCCCCTGCCTTTTTGCGGCGCTGTATTCGCGTCAGAATGCCAGAACCTAATGATGCTGAGTTTCTCAGTGAAGTTGTCAATGCTCATTTTGCCAAGGAATTAGGAGAACAGTATTGGCAACAGGCGCAAGGAACCATTAACCAACTAATTCAAGACTTTGTGCAGCAACAACAAGGAAAAGACGTTGCCACTGACCAACTTTTAAGTACCATTTATTTATTCTCCCGACAAGTCCAGCCTGATACTATGGATCAAGAGTCTTTGAAACAGCTTTTATTAAAGCGTCTCGATAGCGCCGTTGATCAATAAAGTGTCATTGTCATTTGTCATTTTTTATTTAAGCAAAATTGTAGGGTGCGTTAGCGGAGCGTAACGCACCATTGTTTTGAATGCAGAAACCTGCAATAATTCATCTGTAGGGGTAGGTTTTGGGCATTCATGTAAGCTATGGATAATATACTTACTACTGTCAGAGTCTGTCATTCTGAACGCAGCGATAGCGAAGTGTTAGCGAAGCTTGGCGTTAGCCTAGAATCTCACCAAATGCTTTGCTGTTGTTCCTTTGCTTTGCTCAGGCTGTGACCGTGAATCATATAAAATAGAATTGGTTTTATTGGCGCACATTGGTAATTTTCCGGGCGCACGTCGGTGCGCCCCTACGATAAATTCCCGTTAGTTCCTCCACCTTATTATGATCGAGCAGTTAATCACAATTCTCGGCTCAGAACTCGACTTAAACCCAACAGAAGTCGCCGATTTACTGTGGCTAACGCTCGAACGTCAAAAACGCATCCAAACCCAGCCCTCGCCCCTCACACCATCCCCAGACACCAAAACCCAGACGCCCTCTCCACCCCCGATTCAACAACCCATCGAAATCCCTTCATCCCCAACTATCAACCACCCCCCTCCAGCCATAACACCCTCCACCATTAACATCTACGCAACCACTCAAACCCGCACCCCCCGCACCTCTGAGTCAGACTATATCCCGCTATCTGTTCCCGATGCTCGTTCTCTGCGCGAACCCCTCGACTTTATTCGCGCCCTCAAACCCTTATTGCGAAATGTCCCCTCCTCCACAGAACAGGTGATTGATGAGTCAGCCACGGTGGATTGGATTGCTCAAACTGATTTGTGGATACCCCAGTTACAACCCGCACTAGAACCCTGGTTAGAGTTAGCCTTAGTCATTGATGAAAGTGAATCGATGATCCTCTGGCGACACGCGGTTGATGAACTAGAGCAAACCTTAAAGCACTATGGAATGTTTCGCGATGTGCGGGTGTGGGGGATGGGGCGGGATCAGGCAAATCAGATTTATTTACGCTCTCAAACTGGCTCCCATTCTGCCAAAGAACTGATTGACCCGCAAAACCGCCGCTTGATTATCCTGGTGAGTGATACAACCGATGAATTGTGGCGAGATGCTCAAATCCTCTCGATTTTAGCCGAATGGACAGCCAGCAATCCGGTGGTGATTCTACAAATGCTACCCGCCTGGATGTGGTCTCGTACAGCCCTCGGTGTAGCGACTCCGGCTCAATTCCGCAGTTCAGGAATCAGCCTGCTGAATCCCCATCTCCGAGTTGAAGTGAATCGTCTAGCAAAACGGCGTCGTCTGGCTCAGGGGATTAATATTCCTGTGATAACTCTGGAACCCGAACGGGCAAGGGTTTGGAGTCAAATGCTCACGGGACAGGGGGAAGCCCAGACACCCGGTTATGTGTTGCGCCCGGATTTATTAGCCGCATCCAGGAGAGCAAAATCGGCACAGACACCCACAGCCCAGGAGCGAGTGTCTCATTTTACCTTGAATGCCTCGCCCCTAGCTCAACGATTGGCGGGATTGTTAGCGGCTGCACCAATCATTACCATGCCCGTGGTGCGATTAATTCAAGATTCGATGTTAGAGGAGTCGCAGCAAATCCAGGTAGCGGAGGTGTTTTTAGGCGGATTACTCCAACCTGTGACAGAGATTACCCCAGAGACGAATCCAGAGCAAGTGCAGTATGAGTTTATCGATGGGGTGCGGGAAGAATTACTCAAGTTGGTTCCCGTTCCTGATAGTGAGCAAGTATTGGATCAAGTGTCTCGTGATTTGGCGAAAAAACTGGGTAAAACTCTACGAGAGTTTGTCGCTTGGTTGCGAAATCCAGATCAGATTGAAGATGAAGCGATTGGGGCAATTGTCAAGCCTTTTGCTAGGGTTACTCAGGATATTTTGCAGCACTTGGGTTATGAGGTTGCCGCAGAGGGAGAGGAGACGGTTCCGGGTTCAGAGGTAGAAGAATTGAGGCTGGATACCTATACGTTTGATGTTGTATTTATCGATACGGATGATAGTGAGTCTGCTGATAGCGTTGTTGAAAAGTTGAATCAATTTAGTTTTGAGACGGTTACGGTGAACCGCCAAGGGGAAATTATCAACACTGAAACTAAAACGGCTCACTATTTTACGGAAGATTTAGGCGATGGCATTAGCCTGGATATGGTTTATATCCCCGGTGGCACATTTTTAATGGGGACAGAGGATGAGGAGATCGAGAGACTGTGTGAAAAATATGATTTTGATTTTTTTAAGCGGGAAAGACCGCAACACCGAGTCACAGTTTTACCCTTTTTTATGGGAAAATATCCCATCACTCAGGGGCAATGGAAAGCTGTTGCAAATATGACTCATCTCAAGGTTGAGCGTGACCTTAAACCGGAGCCAGCTAATTTTAAAGCTGATCTGCCTAACTCTTCCTTTGCCAAGCAGACTTTAGATTTCTCCTTCAAACAAGAGGCTGGGGGGGAATCTCCTAGCCGATGGGATAGACCTATAGAACGAGTGAGTTGGTATGATGCTATCGAGTTTTGTCAGAGACTTTCTCAACTGACTGGACAAAAATACCGCCTACCCACAGAAACTGAGTGGGAATACGCTTGTCGAGCAGTAAGTGATGATGTGAACAAAAATTTTTCTTATCCACCGTTTCACTTTGGCGAAACGTTGACGGATAAGTTAGCAAACTATCGTGCTAGTTCTATCTATACAGAAGAACCTAAAGGGGAGTATCGAGGACAAACAACAGCAGTGGGTCGTTTTCCACCTAATGTCTTTGGGCTATATGATATGCATGGTAATGTTTACGAGTGGTGTGAAGATGATTATCACAAAAATTATGAAAATGCCCCAACGGATGGCAGTGCTTGGCTATCAAGTAACATAAACACGACAAAAATACTGCGCGGTGGTAGTTGGGACGACTACCCGAATTATTGTCGTTGTGCGTACCGTGTTTACCTCGATATTGGCAGTAAGAACTACCGCATCGGATTGCGTGTGGTGCGTGTCACTCAACCTAATTGGATAGATTAGCATTACGCCCATAAACTATAGGGTAGCACCGACGTGCGCCCATAAGATTTGCTTGTTTTTTTGCCTTCAATGCTCGTAGTTTTTCAATAAATGGTGGCGGATTTTCTTGCTGTTTTTTTTCGCATCTGATGACTTCATGCCAACCAATCTGCTAGATAGGCACTCACGGTTTATTGGTTGTGTAAATATAAATTTGTAGGGTGCGTTAGCGAAGCGTAACGCACCGATTGAGGTGGTGAAATTTAAGGTGGTGCGTTACGGCGCGGGGGTGTTCTGTTAGGGATAAAACTAAATACAAACTATGCGCCTAACGCACCCTACACCTCATGTTTTACAATTTTAATGGCGTAGCAGGCGATTAGCACAAGGGGATAGCTGGACACCGCTAAAATAGTGAAATAGATATTATGAGGTTTCTGGGCGCACGTCGGTGCGCCCCTACAATATATGGTAAAACTGGTTATCCGCAAAGAACAAAGACAAGCCCAATATTACACGGAAGTTCTATCCGAAAATGTTGGACTGGAGATGACGCTGATTCCTGGTGGTACATTCCTAATGGGTTCACCGGAAGATGAGCCAGAGCGAAGAAAAAATGAAAGTCCCCAACATCAAGTCACTGTTCCATCATTTTTTATTTTTTATAGGACGCTATCCGATTACCCAGGCTCAATGGCGCGTTGTCGCAGGCTGGGAACCTGTAGAGCGTAAGTTAGATAATAACCCATCTAGATTTCAAGAAGAACCTACCAAAAGATCTTTTAGTCGGTGGGATAGACCTGTGGAAAACGTCTCTTGGTATTCTGCTAAAGAATTTTGTGCGCGGCTGAGTCAAAGGACAAAAAAAGAGTATCGTTTCCCCACGGAAGCCGAATGGGAATATGCCTGTCGTGCTGAAACCACAACTCCTTTTCATTTTGGCAAGATTATTACCACTGACTATGTTAACTATAACGGCAACTATACTTATGGTGAGAGTCCTGAAGGGGAGTATCGAGAACAAACCACGCCAGTTGGATATTTTCAGGTTGCCAATGCTTTTGGACTCTACGATATGCACGGAAATGTAT
>CAKZMA010001511.1 GCA_937127375.1 uncultured Coleofasciculus sp.
GTAAAATTCCGGGTCGAAATGTTTTACCTTATGAGTCAACGGCTGCTTTTGTCTCGGTTGTCGGCGATTGGATTAATCAACAGAAGTTAACCTAGTTCCTGACAAAAATTTAGTCTAAAGTCCAGTGGTAAGTTGCTATGGGTAAAAGGATTGGAGTACATCAGCTTTAGCGCGATCGCTCTTTTAACCGAATCACCAACCAAGTGAGTAGGGCGGCTAAAATAGCGGTACTGAGGCTGTATACTAAAGGAATAGCTGGTTCTAACCAGGGTGGTTGGATTTTTAGGGAATGGGTGAGGACAGACCGAACTGGATCATTTTTTCCCTCGCCTAATTTATTCAGAGACACAACCATAGAACCTGCGGCTAGCCCTACGCCGACAATTGCGACAGTATTTTGGAACGTGCGATCGCGCTGTGCCTGATCCAAATTTGTGATTCCATAAATCGAATTAATTAATTCCTCCAATAGAATCAAGCCAGGACTTAATCCCTCATAGTCTTTTTCTACTTGTAACATATATTTGTTACTAAAATCTTGCCTAAACTTATCCAAAAAAGTAAAATCATGAGGAGATAAAAAGTCAAGAATTGAGTTAGGAAGTGACTGCCAATCTAAAGACCTTAAATTCCATCCCCATAAAGTTAAGTAATCATAATCTGAGATAGCTTTTTCCTGGGTTTCTTTCCTGGCTTTCTCCTGAATAACCTTAACTCGTCTCTCATAATTTAATAAGTTAACTTCCATTGTCCGAATCTGATCAGCCAATTGATTTAAGTCAATAGAATAGTGATATAAACTATATTGTGCTTGTAATAATTGATTTTTTAATTGTCTAAGACTCGGGTTGCTCTGGCGCTCTTTTTGAAACAATCTCATAAACTCTTTAATAGTTCTATAACCCTCTTTCAAGTCCTGTTTAATAAAGCGACTCTGAGTATAAGCAAACAAAATTTTATGTCGATAACAAAATAATCTTATCCAATCAAAATTGAAGCGAGAGGCTATCTTAGCGGCTGAATGATTCGGACATAACTCAATCAAAACATGATTAGATACCTGTAGTTCAGCCAAATAAGTCGAATTATAATTTGAAAAATTAGAGCCTTTCCTATGACTTCTATATTTCAAGTTTGGACGGATGTAATATTGGGATAATTCAAAAAGAGTCCCCCCTAAAAATTTTCCTTGACCTACTAAGTCAGTTTCCCAATCAGCGGGGGTCTGAGGGTCGGAATTTTCCATTAAGGCTTGATAGCAGTCCTGAGCAACTTTAGACCGATCTTTATGATAGTTTTCAGGGAGATGAGCTAAGATTAACCAAGTAGTTCCTAACGTCCCAGGCTGATCCGCCAGCTTGTCATCAATTTTTTTTTTGAGATTAGCAATGACTTGATTAGCAGAATAGATGTGATAATTTTCAGGAGGAGAACAGGCAACTAAGAGTCCATAGGTGTCATTTAAACGGACAGGGTAGTAATATCCTGTATAGCCATCTTCGTGGTCTGTGAACTTGTCAATTTTTGTCGGTAAAAGTTCATGATACTCCGTTTCAAAGCTGTGATCATTTTTAAAAACATAAGAGAGATGGGGAAGACGGCGAGCAAAGTTTGCTTGGGCATCCCTTAACTCTTCATTGTTAAACCCTAATCCTTCTTTGATATCATAAACAAAACAAAAGAGATTAGGATAGATGAGTTGACTCATGAGCGACCGAGAGATTTTAGATATTCCGCCAGACGCAGAGCCAGACTTAATTTTTGACTGGTTTCGGCTGGGTTGGGACTTTTGACAACGCTACTGACAAAGTTACAGATTTCTTGACTGCTCTGATCCGCTTTACCCTCAAAGTAGGCTCGCTTCACAACTGGTGCATCAGGAAAAATTTGCTTAACCTCTTGTTCATCGGGTAAAATATTAGGGATCTCTTCCGACGACAACTGCCCTAAAGCTTGAGAGGCTTGATGATAAGACTTCAGAAAATCTGACTCTTCAGGAAAGACTGTCAAGAGCTTTTCAAGGTGAGATGACCACTTTTGGGGTTTGGTTCCTAACCGTTGACCCATTTGATGCAAGGCTTGCTGTTGCTCCTCAGTTAGACACTGATCTGAATTTTCAAGAGCCACGAGAATCGCCAGTAACGATTGATTAACGGTGGTAGCCATAAATCCTAAGCTGAGAGAAAGGGGGTCGGGGGAGTCGTTGTCGTGCAGTTTTAGATAGATAAATTTTAGATTTAGAGTCCAAAACAGCTAGGCTATTAGAACTATGTTACCTTAAAATTACTCCGTTAAAGATGTAGGTCAGTCCATGACTCGTGATGCCCTGGTCATAGGGATTAATAGCTACCCAGAACTGCCTAACTTATCCAAACCGGCTCAGGATGCGGAGGCGATCGCCCAACTTCTGGAACAACATGGAGGTTTCCGGGTGCGACGATTGCCCGAAGTTAACCGGGAAGGTCGATTGCGGGTGCATAAAGGGGCAGAAGTCCGCTGTAAGCAAGTCGAAGAGGCGATCGCGACGCTCTTTAATCCTGATGGGGATGATGCTCAAGTGCCAGAAACGGCACTGTTATTTTTTGCTGGTCATGGCTTACGCAAAGTTCGTGGGGGCATAACAGAAGGTTTCCTTGCCACTAGCGACTGCAATCCGGAAGAAGAAATCTGGGGAGTCTCCCTGCAATGGTTAAGGCGATTACTCCAAAAAAGTTTGGTTAAACAGCAAATTATTTGGTTAGATTGCTGTCACAGTGGGGAATTACATAATTTTGACGAGGCAGATCCGGGAAACTTAGGACAGGGAAGAGATAGATGTTTTATTGCTGCCTGTCGTCCTTTTGAATTGGCTTATGAGTCTTTGGGTGGAAAGCATGGAGTATTGACTCAATTTTTGTTAGAAGGACTTGAGCCTAGGGAGAATACTGAAGGTGTAATTACCAATCATACCTTAGTTGATTTTATTAAGGAAAAGGTGAGAGGGATTCCCCAAGCACCGATTCATAGCAATTCAGGTGATCCCATTATTCTCACTACTCGCAATATCGAACAAGTCAGTCCAATTCGAGAAGGCATTTGTCCTTATAGGGGTCTGAGGTATTTTGATTTTAACGACGAGGACGCTGAGTATTTTTATGGACGCACAGAGAGAATAGATGAATTAATTGAGAAAGTTAAAAATAGCAATTTTTTGGCGGTTTTGGGACCATCGGGATGTGGGAAGTCTTCTTTAGTTAGAGCTGGACTACTGTATAAGCTAAAACTGGGACAAAACTCATCAGGAAGTGATTTGTGGAAAATTTATCCTCCATTTACTCCTGGAGAACAAGATAAAACCCCACTGCAAAAAATAGCTAAAGTCTTTGTTGATGCGGAAATCAATTTATCCCCTATTGAAAGAGCCAGTCAGCTAAAAAAGGCTGAAGAGTTGATTTTAGCCGGAAAAGAAGGATTAAAGCGATTAGTTGAAGCCACTCAAGCTCCTCGCGTAGTTTTGGTGATTGACCAATTTGAAGAAATTTTTACTCTCTGCCCGGATGATTCAGAAAGGCAGCGGTTTTTTGAATGCCTATTAGGGGCTTTAGAAGCAGCCGAAGGTAAACTTTGTCTGATTTTAGTAATGAGAGCAGATTTTTTAGGAAAATGCGCGGAGAATGAATATTTTGGCTTGACTGAATACATTAACCAAAATCAGTATTTAGTTCCTACTTTAACAGCTTATGAGTTAGAAGAATCTATTATAAAGCCAGCACAAAAAGTTGGATTAGAGGTAGAAAGAGGATTAGTTGAGCAAATGGTTGACGATGTTCAAGGTTCTCCGGGTAGCTTGCCACTTTTGCAATATACTTTGACAGAGCTTTGGTATCAAAAAACGGTGACTCGATTAACCTTAGCTGAATATAACCGCTTAGGAGGGGTTAAAGGAGCATTACAAAAGCAAGCTAATTTATTTTTTGAATCTTTGTCGGAAACAGAACAGAAAATTGCCAAGCGAATTTTCTTGGAGCTAACTCAGTTAGGAGAGGGGACAGAAGACACTCGCCGCCGTGTACTCAAAACTGAGTTAGTTACTACAGAGTATAGTGAAAAAACTATTGATAATATTCTGCAAAAATTAGTGAGTGTTCGCTTAGTAGTTACTGATGAATTACAGGCTAGAGGTCAAGCAGATCATAACGCTCTAACCGTTATTGATGTTGCACATGAGTCCTTAATTCGTCACTGGCCACAACTCAAAAACTGGCTGGAAGAAAATCGAGAGATGCTGCGTCGGAAGCGACAAATTGAGCTTCAAGTTAGGGAATGGTTTGAGGGTGGAAAATCTCGGCAACGCGGTGATTTATTAGCTGGGAGTCGTTTAGCTGTTGCCCAAGATTTTTGGAAGGAGAATCCGGCAGAGCTTTCTCCAATTGCTGTGGAGCTAATTCAATTGAGCCAGGAGGCTGAGACTCAGGCTAGATTGGAGGAAATGCAAGCTCAACTTACTTTAGAAAGAGAAATTCAGGAAAAAGAAACGGCTCAGAAAGAAAAACTAATTCTTGAATCTGCAAACAATAAAGCCAAGCGCAGGATTAAAATTGGTTCAATCTTTTTGGGGGGGAGTTTAATTTTAACTGTTGCATTTTTAGGAACTGCCACGATCGCTCGTTATCAGCAACGGGAAGCGGAAGAAGGAACCAAGCTAGAACAAGCGGGGGTGAGTGCCTTGCGACAATTGCGATCGGGAGAATTAGAAGCACTCCTTTCCGCCATGCAAAGCGGTCAACGATTGCAAGAACTGGTTAAAAATGGTCGTCCTCCCCAAGATTATCCAGCCGCCAGTCCGATCTTAGCATTGCAGAAAATTCTCGATACGATTTATGAGCGCAACCGCTTTGATCGTGGGGGAGATGAAGTGAAAGCCGCTACTTTTAGTCCTGATGGACAAGCCGTTGCTACAGCCGGACGAGATGGAGTGATTAGAATTTGGGGACTATCAGGAACCACAGAAGCCGTTGAACTCCGGGGACATAAAGAGGGGGTGCTAGGTGGAATCAATGACATCAGTTTTAGCCCCAATAGCCAGCGAATCGTCAGTGCTGGGGGAGATGAAACCGTTCGACTCTGGGAGAGTTCCGGTCAACAACTGATGCAGATGGAACATCCAACTGTTGTTAATACCGTGGCATTTAGTCCTGATGGGGAAACTTTTGCCTCCGGTGATGATTATGGTGTCGTGCTTTTGTGGAATCAGTCGGGAGAGAAAAAGGCAGAATTTGAACATCCTGGCGGTGTGAACCAAATTACTTTTAGCCCTAATGGTCAGACCATAGCAACTGCTGGAAAAGATGGTAGGGTTCGCTTATGGGAAACTTCCGGTCAAGAAATTGCCCAATTTCAAGCTCATCCACAACGGGTTTTTAATGTTAGTTTTAGCCCCGATGGTCAGGAGTTAGCAACCACAGGAGACGACGAAGCAGTTCGCCTCTGGACTTTATCCGGTGAAGAAGTGCAGCAAATTGAGGGACATCAAGGGTGGGTGATTGCGGTGAATTTTAGTCCCGATGGAGAGCAGTTGGCAACCGCAGGAGATGATGGAACTGTTCGACTATGGGAACGTTCCGGTCGAGAAATTGCCCGGTTACAAGGTCATCGAGGGACGGTATGGCGAGCCAATTTTAGCCCTGATGGTCGCTATCTCATGAGTGCGGGACGAGATGGCAGTTCTAGACTCTGGGATCTGTCAACAGCAGCAACTTTACAGTTTCCCGGTCATCAAGAAGATGTTAATACAGTCAGTTTTAGCCCTGATGGACAGGAAGTAATTGGTGCTGGGGATGAAGGAATTGTCCGCGTTTGGAGTTTATCCGGAGAAGAATTGGCTCAATGGACTGCTAATTCTCGCGGTGCAATCTGGAGTATCAGTCATAGTCCCAATGCGAATATCATTGCCACAGCGGGATTTGAAAACACGGTACGACTATGGGATCGTTCTGGCGCTTCCTTGGGACAGTTGACAGGTCATCAATCTTGGGTGAACAGTGTGGAGTTTAGTCCCGATGGTCAATATATTGTGACTTCAGGAGCCGACAAAACAGCGCGACTCTGGACAGTTTCTGGTGAATTGTTGGTAACTCTAGAGGGACATGAAGCTGTTGTGGGTAAGGTGGCGTTTAGTCCTGATGGACGGCGGATTGCGAGTACGGACTGGGATGGAACAATTAAGCTATGGAATCTATCCGGTCAGTTGCAGAAGGAATGGCAGGGTCATGAGGGACAAATCCGCAGTATTAGTTTTAGTCCCGATGGTAGTCAGTTGGTGACGGCAGATAACAATAGTATGGTGCGGGTATGGGATAGGTCAGGACGGCAGCAACTGGAGTTTTTTAGCTATCAGAGTGGGATTAATGCAGTGGGTTTTCGTCCCGATGGGTTGTACGTTGCTACGGGAGGGATGGATGGCACGGTGCGATTGTGGGATTTGCAGGGGCGACAAGTGGCTGAGTTTACCAATGACCAAGGGGCTGTTTGGGGTCTGACGTTTAGTGCTGATGGGCAATCTATTTTAGCGGGAGGAGATATGGGGAGTTTGCGGTTATGGAAAATCTTAAATTTGGATGAATTGTTGGTGGTAGGGTGTGACTGGTTGGAAGGGTATCTCGCTATGGCTTCTGAAACTTTGGCTTTGAAGAATTTTTGTCAGCAGTGATTTGAGTTTTTTCGGGGAAAGTCAAGGCAGAACATATCAAATTTTCAATTTCAAAAGGTTACTGAATTATGAAGGTCAATATTTTTGCCTTACTTTTTCAACTGAATCTAGTTTGGCTTTTGTCAGGGTGTAACCTAATTGAGGATATTTTTAGAAAAACGCCAGAAGTTTCTGAGGATAATCTATCTTATAAGCAGGTTTACTCGACCCAAGAGATTACTGAACTTTCAGGGTTAAATGATTCTCAAATAAGAGATTTACTACGTCTACAATCACAAAATATTCATCGTGGTAAATTTAAAGCAATTTTGCCAACTTATGTTCCTAGTGGGTTTGAAGTTACTGATTTTGTAATTCGAGATTGGAAGCATGATCGTTATACTGTTGCATACAATGTAGTAATTACTTACTCTAATCCTAGTCAAGTTTGTTTCGATATTGTTATGCAACTTGAGGGGGGTGGCGGTTCACCAATGGCTCTTGAGAACATTGACGTTTTTTCACCAGCTTTAGGAAATGTAGTTGCTGAAATTACAGAGTTTAGTACAGAAAGTGAAACGTCATACATGACAGTTGAAATGTGGCATGGAGTTATTGATAGTAAATATGTCTATAGTGTAAATTCTTCTAGTGCAAATGAGTACACAAAATGTAATTTAATAAGCCGACGTGAATTTATAAATATTGTCGAAAGTTTACACTATTTAAGTCCTTAATTCATAACTGATACTACAATATATTAATCGTGTATTGTGTCTCTCAATAAAATTTTACATCAACATGATCAGTCAAGGACTATTTGACGTGCCATAATTTAAAGCCTGTAGTTTGATTTGAGTACAGCGATTTTCATTCACTTTATGGAGCCTCAATAATACTTGCTTCACCGATTTCTACATTGACAAATTCTGATTGAATAAACTCCTTGAACTGATTGGCGCGTTCACGTCCAATAAAAGAAGAAACTTGAATATACTCTTTATCTAAAGATTCCCGATAGATTTTCAGGGAATCTCGGCAAAACTGAGACTGTACCGATTCTAAATTGCTTTCACTATAATCAATAAAAACTGGGTAAAACTCAACCGGGTAAGCATCTGGGTTTTCTGGTAAACTATCACCACAAGACTCCTTGGGGAATGACATAGATTGAAACGGGTTATTAGTTGACGGGGGCTTAGTTGTCTGAGGGGGATTCAAAAGATGCAATGATTGAATCACTTTGATGAGTTCTTGAAGGCTAGGTTGTTGATTACATTCATCAGCGTCAAGTCGTAAAATGTATCCAAAATCAGAACCCGAATGGTTCTCTTTCACAACTTGACCGTTAGCATCAATAGTCACCATATCAAATCCTGTACTAAGACCCGAACCGCCACCACTACTCAAGCGACTGGTCTCTGTATAACCTAAATCAACATAACCTAAAGCGTGTGAGTAAATAGACCTTATAGTTTCATGTCTTGCTGGAGCATCACCCCGTAGTCCAGTATCAAATATACGGAAACAAGCATCATGGTCATTTTTGTAGGAAATACTATAATTTCCCCATTGATTTATTGTGAATTCATCAATTTTAAACCCAGGAGGTAAATAAGTTGGAACAATTGCTTTTACTTTTCTGATATTGCCATCGTTTGTCTGAAACTCTTCTAAAGAAATTAACTGCTCAATTTGAGATTTCGTTAATCCAGCAGCTTGACCAATTTCTTCCTTCGTGTTAAAGATAGTTATCTTAGAGGGGTGAGTATCTAAAGTTACAGGATCGCCTACTTTAACTATATTTTCACCCAACTCAGCCACAACAAGTTGTTGAAAATCGGAAGCATCTTGTTGATTTAAAAAAGATGCAACTTGATATTTCTCATGATAAAAAGAAAATTTACTATTTCCCCATCCGTATTCGTCTGAATTTTTATATTCTTCAAAAGCATCATGACAAAACTCAGAACGAATTGTTATTGCATATTTATCGTGATCTTCTTGATTTTCAAGTGGTGTATGAAAAAATACTGGATAAAGTGTAATAGGATAAGCTTGTGGGTCTTCTGGTAGAGAATCACCACAAGATTCTAAGGGAAAATTAGTGGCATCAACCTGGTTTTTATCAGATACTTCTGAAGAATTTGATGGGTTTTCATGATTCAAAATTCCGACCACTCGATTGCATCCTGATAGCAAGAGTCCGATAAAGAGTTGAGTGGCTAAAAAGTATTTTATTTTCATGGTTTTATTGACTCCCTCAAAGCGCTTCTAATGCTGTAAAAATTAAAATGATTCAGCGACTTTTACCGTTTTCACAAAACTCATTGGTTCACAATTCACAAGGCTCTTCGTCAAAGCCATAGGAAGGAGAGCTAAACTCAAAATCACCAAAGTCTTCATTGTCACTTGTTTTACTGATGTGCGATCACGAGTAGAATGGCTTCCATCAAGGAACGAATAAGCCTATTTTACAAGAGTGCGACACGTCCTATCGGACACGCTTGCGTCCATTGCAGGGAAATTGACAGCGTGCGATCGCGTCTGGATCGTCGCAGAAGGATGCGATCGCACTCCCAGTCAGCTTCCAGTCAGCCTAAAAACAAGATGGGGGCTATACACATTATTATAGTCAAGGACTATTTGACGTGCCATAATTTAAAGCCTGTAGTTTGATTTGAGTACAGCGATTTTCATTCACTTTATGGAGCCTCAATAATACTTGCTTCACCGATTTCTACATTGACAAATTCTGATTGAATAAACTCCTTGAACTGATTGGCGCGTTCACGTCCAATAAAAGAAGAAACTTGAATATACTCTTTATCTAAAGATTCCCGATAGATTTTCAGGGAATCTCGGCAAAACTGAGACTGTACCGATTCTAAATTGCTTTCACTATAATCAATTAAAACTGGGTAAAACTCAACCGGGTAAGCATCTGGATCTTCTGGTAAGCTGTCACCACAAGATTCTTTTGGGAATGACATAGATTGAAATGGGTTATTAGTTAACTGGGTATCAGTTTTTTGACGAGGATTCAAAGGCTGTAAAAATTCAAATGACTCAGCAACTTTTACGGCTTCCACAAAACTCATCGCTTCACAAGGCTCTTCGTCATAACCATAGGAAGGAGAGTTAAACATAAAATCACCAAAATCTTTATTATGTTGTTCGCCATAAAAGCCTATACTAGATACTCTATCGCCCATTTTTACTGAACTTGTATATGCAATAGGAGTCAAGCCTAATGCCCGAGAATTAGCATTTACAACTGCTGATAAACCTGCCCCACCTCCTTCTACGAGGACATGGAATCCTTGAAAGCTAAAACATTGATTATTCATTGGATTCTTATACCAAATATCATAACTGTTTCCATAATCTCCTTGTTGACGAACATCAAACCGAGTTAACTCAAATCCTTGAGGAATATAGGTTGGAACTACTACTTTGAGTGTATCTGGCTTGCTACTGACTAGAAGGCTTACTTCACTTCTATCAATTGCTAATAATTCTTGCATTTGCGCTTCACTTAACAAAGCGGCTTTGGCAATTTCTTCAGTAGTTTCAAACTTCTCTGGTGTTTCCAAATTATCTGTTCTGGATGATGGATTTTCTGATAATTCTCTAATAATTTCTGGCTCTGAAATCTGTACGTTTTCAAAATCTTGGCTGATAATTTCTTTAAATTGTTCTGCCTTTTCTCTACTGGTAAATGTAGCTAATTGCATACCGAAGCCAGGGCTTAAAAAGCCTAACACCTGTTGACAATATTTTGCTTGAATTAGTTTAAAATCGCGTTCTTCATTCCCATTAATGAAAACCGTATAAAGTTCAATGGGATATGCTTGTGGGTCTTCTGGTAGAGAATCACTACAAGACTCTAAGGGAAAATTAGTGGCATCAAACTGTTTTTTATCAGATACTGTTGAAGAACTAGATGAGCTTGGATTTTCTGGATTCGCAAGTTCTCCCCCTGGATTACACCCTGATAGCAAGAGTCCGATAAAGAGTTGAGTGGCTAAAAAGTATTTTATTTTCATGGTTTTATTGACTCCCTCAAAGCGCTTCTAATGCTGTAAAAATTAAAATGACTCAGCGACTTTTACTGCTTCCACAAAACTCATCGTTTCACAAGGTTCTTCGTCAAAGCCATAGTCTCAATTCCAATACGCGAACCCTTAAGCCGAATATCATTGGGGGCGAGAATATTAAAATAGTCTTCGAGTTGCATCGTTAGCTCCTTTTATTCAACCTTACAGCACTTTTCAGGTTTATGGAATACAAAATCATAGCTACTTGCCTGTCTGCTCAATTATGATCTGTAGTCTACTAACATGAAAACTGCTGTAAAACTAAGATGTAGCATACTACGTCTCTACAATCAAAACTCTTTCATGATTTATCCAACTTAAAATGAATGGTACTGACTTAAGTCTGGTGGGCAATGCCCACCCCACGATATATCAAGGATTTCGGCGATTCCAAACTGCAAATTTTCAGCGCCATCCAACTTAAAATTAGTCGCATTGACTTATACAAAATCTGGGTTAACGACTCCTTTTATAATCCAGTCCGCGCAGGCGAACTTGGTTTGTGTA
>CAKZMA010001512.1 GCA_937127375.1 uncultured Coleofasciculus sp.
TCCGGCTAAGTGGGAAGATGACAAAAACAATCCCGCAAATTTGTGGATGTAATCTCTAATTATTAAATAATTTAAGAATCAAAAACTAAATAAAATATTTAGTTTTTGGATGTTGTTCAATATAGTTTTCTGAAATAACAATTTTTCCAAACTGACTCAGCTTTAAGTCAGCATTATATATAGTCAGATTTTGCTGAGTTCTTGTAATAGCCGTGTAGAGCAGTGGGACTTTAGCTTCTTCTTGTTCTTCTTCAGGATTAAAAAATACAAGAATATTGTTAAGTTCCCATCCCTTAAAACTATGTATTGTACAGACTTTAATCCTTCCCCCTTGCATCCAAAAACTAGCTTTATAGCTACGCCGTAGTTTGTTTAGTTCTTCTTTGAAATTCTTTTGCTCATCCTTACATTTATTAAAAAGTTTAGTATTATCTTCTTTCGACTCAAAGTTGCACTGTGGTTTCGGTAGCTTAAGCTCATCTAAAACCTGGCACACCTGCCAGCCATCATTGACCGTACATACTAGGATAGCTATATCTGCACGAGCAGTATTTTTATCTTGAACAAGATCTTTAACGTCTTCTCGTATAACATTAACTATCTCATCGTTTGTACCATCAAACCAAAGGTTACGCACTAACAAGTTACCTTGAGGGGATTTTATAGACTCTACAGAGCCAGACTCACCCTCTTGTTTAGCCCAACTAGCGAGAGCATTAGCAAGTTTCGCTGTTTGTTCTGGAATTCGATAAGATTCCTTTAGTAGATTCTTACCTCGAATTGGAATTTTTTCCCGTTCTTTCACACTCTTACCATAAATATTCTGCCGATCATCTTCGCAAAACATCAGATGATAACCAGAAGCACCTATTTTCTGTAGCTTTTGAATCCAAGCTCGTTCAAAATCTTGTCCTTCATCAATAAGCAGCACATCTATCGGTTTTTTCATACTCCGATTATCTACGTCTGGGTTTTCCTCTAGATATGGAAAAAAGCGATGAAAGTGACCCACTTCGATATTTCGATGGTAATGTGAACCGTAATGACGGGCTAGGCGAGTAACCAAGTCACGGAGATAGTTCGCCATCGTGATGTTAAAACACACTAGGAACACCTTTTTTCCATCTCTGGCAGCATTGACTGCCTTGTGAACTAGCACAAATGTTTTTCCAGAACCTGCTGCGCCAAATACTCTACGACTTCTAGAGTCATTAGGAAGTAAATCTTTCTGTTTTTTATTAAGAGGTGCTAAAAGATTTTGAATATCTGTCTTACCATGTTTAGGATAAGCGAGTGCATTCGCTAATCG
Source organism: uncultured Coleofasciculus sp. (assembly GCA_937127375.1). Classification (GTDB taxonomy): domain Bacteria; phylum Cyanobacteriota; class Cyanobacteriia; order Cyanobacteriales; family Coleofasciculaceae; genus Coleofasciculus. The sequence goes on from CAKZMA010001512.1 coordinate 1,310, forward strand.
GTCAGCTAGACCAATTTCCTCCATCATGCGTGCAAATTTAGAACCGTGACAAAGGTGACGGTTTGCTAACATTTGCTGTAGATGATTCGGTTCTAATTTGTCGTTCCCAAAAACATTAGACGATTGATTGGGAATAGACTTAAGCCGATTCTCGACATCATCAGTCGTATGGTTGTGGAAGTAAACAAATGGCTGGATTAAACTGTGAACATTTTTATTAAGCATTCGTTTAGCATCCAGAACTGGGATTTCGTATTGAAAAATAGACTGACGATACTTTTTTACTTGTTTCAGTGGACAGTCATCCTCTTGAGATAAAGTCACCCATTTTTCTGTATCCCGATCACGAACCTGCCAGTCATACCTACCATTTTCATGGACAATAATTCGATAAGAATCTAAGTTCCAATCTTTAACCTCAAAAACCCCAATGCCAGCATCTTCGCTAAAAATAACAATGTCTGGTCGAAGACCATTTAAATGAGGTTGAACATACACAGTCCAATTGTCGTCAAGGGCTTTGAGTAAAGCCTCCATGAGAGCCTCTTCACCATCTGTAAGCTCTTGGGGTAGGCTATCAATTTCTGCTCTATCTGGTACTAAAATAGCCATCTTGAAATTTTTCCTGAGATACTTAAGCCTAAATCCAATATAGCCAAAGCATTTCTAGCTTTACTACTTCTGCCTAACCTACACCGTGATCGCACTAAAAACCACGGATTATCTCGTCGCCTTTCAGGTAAGCTTTATTAATTTCGCTTCCCGATTTCCCCAAACCGTAGCCCATATTCATCGCAGCAACTCGCTGTTGGGGTGTACCATGATGATCGGGATTCCAAAAATTGTAGTCACCCTTGGTAAAAAGGCTGCTTGCAAAAGCACAAAGATCACGATAAAGAATGTAGTTTTTGACTCCGAGATAGTATCCCGCTAGGAAGTCAGCATGCAACTCCCTGTACTTTCCAATAAGCTGTGATTGATATTTCCACTGGAGAATATGAGCAAACTCATGTGCCATGATTCCCACAACAGCTAAAACCCCCTTATCCATACTAAAAAGTTCATCGTACAGGAGCCTGATACCTAAGTATATCGTTCCATAGAATCTAGGATCAGTCACTCCCCAATAGGCAAAGGCATTAGGACTTTGCCAGTCATTAATTATTAATATGGCTGGATTTACTCCAAAAATACTCGCTAATAGATTCCCTTCCCAGTAGATTAGGGAGTCAAGGTTCGGGTAACCTATATTGCGATAGGTAGCTCCAGGGAAAGGACTTCCTAGGGTACATGCAGATGTATATAAGTTGTTCCAGTATATGTTCGCAGCATTAACTCTCATTGAGTTTACCAATGGGCTTGTTTCATCAAGAATAAACATTGATTTTATCCTACAATTATTAAAGCTGAGTCTAACATATACACATGGCGATTGCCTTTCTATGCCAATGGATGTGATCACGCTTGCAGTGTCATTGGATGCGCTCGCGTCTATCTTTCCCAAAGTGCGATCGCACGTACCGTTTCTGTATCGGTGGATGCAATCTTTCCCTGTTCGACGGTAGGGGCGCACCGACGTGCGCCCTTTCTCCTGTGTCCAGGATATCAGTTTTTTCTTCCTTTTCAGCTATAAAATCATTTCCATTTTCTTCTTCCTGACTCCCA
>CAKZMA010001513.1 GCA_937127375.1 uncultured Coleofasciculus sp.
GACAACATGTTTTCGGTAAAGAAGAATACCAACAACGGGAAGAGATCCCCCCCAGTTCCCAGGAGAACTCGAAGCGAAGTCTCCACTGGTTTCCGGTGGTTTCCCCCTTTTTAAGGGGGACGGAAGGGGGATCTCAAGGGGGGTGTTAGAGAAAGATGGGGAAGAAGCATTATTGTGCTTTTGCCAATACCACTCCAGATAGTGCCGTGGCGAGGTAAAATATCCGTCATAATCGGGATGTAATAAACCCATGTTTGGGGTTTCGACTGGGGGTGGAATGTCTCCCACTTGTAATCCTAAGTATTTTTCAGCGAGTACCCAAAACATTGAAGCGACGTTTTCGGAACCGCCAGCATTCCAGTAGCCGTAGATAATCAGCCAGTTGCGTAAATCTTGAACTTTTTTCGCCGGAATATACTTCAGCAGCTTGGGACCCGTCTTCAGAAAGCTGATGTAACCTGCGAGTTTATCTTCTTCTCGTCCATTGCTAAATTTATCCAGAATAAACTTAATCGGCTTGGGCATTCCTTTGGGCTTATCGCCAATTTTAAACGCCCCGATTTGAGTCAGACTCATTAATTCTAGGGCGGATTCAAAGACGAGGCGGATGGGGATATGTTGCGTTCTCTCCCGCAGCCATAATACTTGGTCATAATCAAACAGCAGACTGGCGAAGAAGACATCAGCATCTTGGAGGGCGGCGGCGACGATATCCGGTTCTGTGGTCAAGGATTGGTCGCTAAATACGCGAATATCCAAGTCTGGACAGCGCTTTGTCGCCCAATCAGCCGCTTGGCGGTACAAGTCGGCGTTGAATGATTCAAACCCAGCGATTAAGACGATGCGTTTCATAGACCCAAGCCCGAACGATTTCTTCATACTTCAATCTTAATGGGTCTGGGGGATAAAATCCTGTTTTGTCTAGATTGTTCCAGATGTTGTATGCAACGTCCATACAGGATTTTAGCGACTTCAACCTAAGGAAACAAGCTTAAACGAATCCATAGCTGCCGTGCCGTTACTTGTGCTTGACTGTTCATCTCTAAATGAGTGATCGTTACTCTTGCAGTAGGTGTTTTAGCCACAAGTGTTCCCGAATCACTGTCTACTTGGAAATGGTCGTCCCATAGATCTTGCCTTGGGTGAAACAGAGGAACGTCCTGATTGGATTCAGGATCGAGTCCACTGATACGAGTTCCTTTACGAAGATTGCAAGAACGACAAGCGAGAGCGAGATTGAATTCGGCATCAACGCCGCCTCGGTACAAGGGTATGATATGTTCGACTTCAAAGGGGAAATTGAAAACTAATTCAGGCGCATGACAATATTCACATCGATGAGTAGCACGGTCAGCAACTAAAGTATAGAAAGAGTTCATTGGCTCAATTGCTGTACCAAAGCTGCACTTCGGGCTGTGGCTGCTTTCAATTCAGCCTCGACAAGACTATCCAGTTCAGCTTGTTGTTCTGGAGGTAGCATCTGTCCGCGATCGCGTGCTGTTCGCCATCGATTCATCAATTCAGATAAACGCTGTTGTTCAAAGGCACTAAAAAACCAGTCAGGGCGAAAACTCTGGAGAATCAGTAGGGTATCTAATTCATTCCCTTCTAACTGAGCGGTCAATGCATCTAGCGCTTCACCTGCGGTTTTACCTGTTGATTGCTTGTTACCTGCAATCGCTCGATAAAGCCTATCACCGCTTGCATCGGATACTGGCAAGATAGCAACTGTCGTCATGTCTTTACCGGAGAGTCTGTTGTTCACCAATTATAGTTGGTTCAAGGCTGTTAAAACCCCTCCCTAACCCTCCCTAAATCAACCCCTCCCTAACCCTCCCCTTGCCAAGGGGAGGGAACTCGAACAGCTAAAATCGCAAAACCAAACAAACAAAGTCCGCCTCGGCGGACTCAGGAAAAATTAGGGAATTATTCACCATTTACAGAAGTTTGACATTCGAGAAATTAAACTCCTGAACGGACTCTTTTCCATCGGTTTCTGTACGAATAATCCGCTGGGTCAGGATAACATAGTCGCCAACCTTTTCGTAATTATCTTCAAACACACTTTTACCGCCCTTTTGTTCACCCGTTTTGGGGTCATGGTAGACGGAATCATAACGGTGAGAAAGATAACCTTCGCCTGTGTTGTGGGAACTAAAGGTGTTAATCGTGACGACAACGCCGTGGATGTGACGGTGGACGTGGGTTACTTCATTATCACGGACTTTATAGCGATCGCCTTCTGATTTACCACCCATTAACAGTTCCACAGCACCCGTCTCATCGGTATCTCCGAAGGTGAAGGTATTCTTTCCGTGGGTGTCTTCAAAGGAACGGCGAACCCGATGAATCGCGGTTTCCCAGAGTTGAGAGTGAATCGCTTTCTTGGCGTCTTCGTCTTCGACATCAAAGACTTCTGCTTTCATATCCGGGTTAACCCGAACCTTCCCTGTAACCACCTGATCATCCTGTTTGAATGTCACATCTGCGGTGTAACCGGGGAAGTTGTTATCCCAGGTGTAGCGGTTTTCATACGCCGCCCGAAAGAAATCACGAGCTGATGTTTGAACTCCAACCATCTGCCTCTCCTATCATTTTAGTTGCTGTAAACTAGCATAGTCGGGACTATCTAGCCTGTATAGACCCCAAGTGGGTACTGTCTGTGTCAACTACGCCATCGGGGAGATAGGGGAAAATAGTGAGTGGTGCAAGATGTGACTTAAACGGCAAAGATTTTAACATCAACCCCGTTTATTGACTTACAACTTCTAATTTATAGGTGAGACAATTTTTAACGTTTTAACCACAGGAATTATAGCTTCAGTTGTCAGGATAAATTGCTTTCTAATAAAAGGAGAAGTCATCGCGGACAGAAGACCCCCGTAATCCAGGTTAAAATTCACTTCATCTCCAACTTGTAAGTTGTGGTTCTTGCCGTCGAGAATAATATGATCACTGCTAGCTCCTAGTATTTCTAGCTTTTTCTTCGATTTCAAGCTAGATACCAGAACGTCCTGCCTTCCCAAAGCAATAATCACTCTCTGGCTAATTCCTCGATCTGAGAAACTAGGAACGTTTCCAAAAGCATCTTGACAGATCTCGCCAAATGGTAGGGAGGGCTTTGTCTTGGACTCAATAACTTCGGCAACGAGTTTGAATGCCTCTGTGTGTAAACCTGGAATCGCTTTTCGGTTCACAGTTTCGCACCCTAAAAGGATGGATTCACCCAAGCGAAGATTGTTGATATTGCCGATATATTGAGCCGATTTATACCATTCATAATTAGCCGAATTACCGCCGGATATTATTTCCAAATCAATCTGAAATTCTTTTTTGATGCCATTAACCAGTTCAGACAATTTATGCATATTTTTATTGTCTGGCTTTACTCCACCATAACAAGCCAAATTGCAGCCAATACCAACAATTTTTATACGGGATAGAGAAAGAATTTTCCTGATAAATTGAGAAAGATCACCAGGAAGTACGCCTTCCCGCAAATCTCCCAACTCTACCATCACAATTATTTGATGATTTCTATTATGTACTTTTGCATAATAGGAAAGTTGCTTAATCGTCTCGATTTCAGTGTTTAGACTAATGTCTACACTTGTAACCACAGCTTCAGCCTGACTTAAAGGAGTGCGTAGAAGCACAAACTGAGTGGATATCCCAGCCTTTTTCATTTTTTGAATGTTTTCAATGCGAGAGTCAGCAATAAATCTGACTCCACCTTGAATCATTGCCTCGACAATAGAAGGTTCTCCTAGCACTGCTTTGGAGACTCCCATCAATGAAATTCCTCTGTGCCCATAAAGTTCACATAGCATTCGGGCATTGTCCCGTATTTGAGATAGGGAAATTTCTATCCTTGGCATAAACAATTTCATTGATTATTTCCAGACGATTACGTCTACCTCATTCCCAATACAGGCATTTTTTCTAAAGTCTTCCCCTCGATGCTTTGATTCAGGTTGGGAAAATGATCACATAAGGCTTGAATGATTTTTTTGCATCCATGATTCAAGACATCCATTGTCGGCAATTGAAACTGCTTCTCATAATCCTCTATGATTGTCAAAATCTCTTCATCTGCTAGGTTTTCATGGCTTAATGCAATCGCCATAACTTTAGCTTGAGAAATCGCTTCAATCAGTTTAATTTCGCTCTCAACAGTTGGCATTGGCAAATGAGGAAAATCGCACCGAAATTTCCTAGCTGGTGGATGTTGAAGGATAATACCATCGGGCATACTTCCTTTCAAGATGCCGAGAGAACTCATAAAAGCGGGATGACTAACGGCACTCTGTCCCTCAACTAAAATGATGTCGGGATATTCGTTCTCAAAGGCTTGAATAATAGAGTTTTCTATTTCACCAATCACAAATTGGGAAACTAAAGCATCAATCGATATGCCATACATTGCTCCCTGCATCAAACCAGTTTGACCCGTCGCTACCAATACTGACTTTATGCCGAGAGTCTTGAGGGACTTGTTGAGTTCTATTGCGGTTGTCATTTTGCCGCAAGCACAATCTGTACCTAATATGGCGATTACAGGAACATTAATTTTAGAGACTTGACCCGTAAAGACGTGCAAATCTTGTAATTGTGGAGGTTTTCTGATATCTTTAATTTGGATATTATGTTGGGCAGCCATCTGGGTAAACTCTTGATCTTCAGAGAAAAACTGATGAAGACCGTTAATGATATCCATTCCTTTTTCCATGGCTTCTAAGATAAGAAACCGTTCTGGCTGGGATATAAAGCCATCTAAAGGAGCTTTGCCATAAATGTAACAGTTGGGAACCTCTGAAAGGTTAATTAATGCTTCATTTAAATTAGCAAAAATGGGTATACCATTCTTTTCTTGCCCTAATTCTTCCCCTGCGTCTTTACCCGCTCGTGAACTATCAATCACCCCAACAATTGTATACAGTTCAGAGTGTCGAACCAACCCAGCGGCAGTTTTTCCGTCGGCTAAACTAAATTGATTTTCGCAGTAAACTAAAGCCGTTTCTTTTCTGATTGTCATTTTAAGTTAGTTTCTTTCAATTTCTTTTCACGAATCAGGATACTTTTTGGTGATTGCCAAGCATTTCGACAATTTATAATTTTATCTACATACTTGAAATCCTTTCCTGGTAAGATTCCTGTTAAATCGTCTTGGAAAAACTTCTGTTTAAGCTAGCCATTTCAACCACAGCCTCTCGCTGAAACTGAATCACACAAGAGGCTGATTCCCGATAATGGATACGGCTACAGGTGGATACTTTTAGTGTGATCGTGTTGGGGGTTGAATCGAGTAACCGTTGCACCGTACAAGGTTGCATCTTATTCTTACAGTAGGCAATGATGCGATCGCCAACTTTAATATCGAGTGCTTGAATGTTCATGAATACTCCTCCTTTGGGTCAATGAGTTGGCTGTGTCAGTCGTATCCAGTACGAAAAACGGTTTATCGGTACGACTCAACCGAGAGACCATTAATTGTCTTGGAGGTGTCGTGATTGGCTACGGCTTTTATCGCTCAAAGCCCGTCAGATCATCAAGAGTAGATTCTTGCTCCTAGCTACTCTACTGTTGTAGTACCTCTTCAGAGTAGCATATAAAAATGGCTAATTATATCAAAGTTAAATTTTTATCGTCAAGATAATGTCGCTATACTGTAATTACTGTTCACACAGATAAAAAAATGAACTCTCCTAAGCGTTCAGGTTAAACTATGCTGACTTATTTAACAATTCGTTCAAAATGATAGATTATGACCGTGCCAAGTACGATGAACCGTTCTCTCCACAGTTTCTTCCAAGCGATCGCAGAGGCTCGTGATGAGCAGGAACTTCGCCTGCAAATCATGGACGAATTAGGGGAGCATTTTCAGGCGCAGTATTGGGGGCTGTGTCTGCTCAACGAAGACTCTCACGCGGCTGAGGTGCAGATGCAAGGGGGAGCAGATACGGAGGGGTTTATGGCAGATTACAATACGTTAGCGCGAAAAGTCGATCCAGTGTTACGCTACGTCATCGAACACCATGCTCCCGCCCATGAACAACTGGTATTCTCTCCAGAGGTTTGGAAACAATCTGAACTGTACCAGAATTGTTATGCTCGCTACGATCACGAACACGTAATGATGGGTCCGATTGTCAGTGGAGGGCGTTTAATGGGTGGGGTATATTTTGCCCGTGCTTCTGATGCGCCTGCGTTTGATTATAAAGACTTGGCTGATTTAACTGGATTATGTTTGCATTTATCCTCACGTCTGGCTACCTTGCGATCGCAAGCCAAAAAATCCCAGTCTCTCGTCGCTAATCGCCTCACCCCACGGGAACGGGAAATTGCTGACTTGGTTGCCAAGGGGTTGACAAATGCAGAAATTGGTGCTGAACTTTGGATTACCCAAAATTCCGTGAAGCAGGCGTTGAAACGGATGTTCCGTAAACTGAATGTATCAGCGCGTGCAGAGTTAGTAGCGCGATTGCAAGATACTGTGTAGAGACGTTGCATGCAACGTCTCTACCATCGGGTAAAAAAAGGATTCAATAATGCCATTAAACCCTAGATATTGCCAGAAGGAAATCAGTTGACAGGAAAATTCCAATGTAGGGGCGGGTTTAGGAAATCAATGAACGGGTAAATGAATACATTTCATACAAAACCCGCCCTTCAACGGTATTGAACCTAACCGATAACCTCAATTCAAAATCCACCCATTACGGTTAAAAATAGGGCGGGTTTCGTTGTTTTATTTGGGGTGTGTCCACTGATTTAATCCCTAAAGGAAGTCCCTACATATTGGGGTGCGATCGCGGCGGTTATCAATGGCGTTAAACAGATGGTTAATTTAACCGACAAACATCAATTTATTTATTTGCCCTCATGTTTAAAATATTAGCAGAGTCTGAGCTATAAAAAATCCGATTGCCAAATATGAACAGCACGTTGGGCAAAATGCCTCTGGCGTACAGCAATTGTATCCGGGTTCCATTCTTCAGCCGTAATTCGTTGAGTGAGCTGATAAACACTATTCTGATATTTTTCTTGCTTACTCTGATAGTTTTTTTGTCCGATATCCCGATTAAATGAGGGTTCTAATAGCGTCAGATTTCCCAGACGATAAACCATTTCCTCTAATTGCCGCTCCGTAAAATATTGCCGCCATTCATCGGTTGGTACTTCCGGAAGAATATGCTCAATAGAGAAACTATTTTCCTCTACCTGTATACCTGATGCATCTGCCTCTAACTGACTGAGGATATAACGAACGAGTTTACGCTTTTGCCCTTTTGTCGAGATTGAGAGCAAAGAAAAGTCCTGTTGAAATTTTTCGTCGGTGACATATACCGGACGAAGAGTATCAAATACTTGTCGTGGCGTTGTGATAGTTCCTTCAGCAATATTAGTGGCAACAGTATTGTAAACTGATTCCAGTTCATTCGGATTTAAGCGGCTAACAATACTATAGCGGAACGAGATGACAAGGATGAGCTTGAGTAAGCGCGTGAAATTTTCCGGAGAAAACTGCTGATAGGCAGCAAATAGAGTCGGGTAAGCCTGTTTGACTCGAAATAAATTCAACTCACGGATGTAAGGTTGGTTCTCCGGAGTATCACGCCAGAATTCATCATTGGGATTGCTAAGGGCGACATATAAACTACTAAAGTTCTCAAGCTGATCCAATAAATCAAATGCTTTGGTTGCATCATTAACCGATGATCGAACCAGCTTGAATAAACGTTCACGCCGCACTCGAGTATGGTTTAAACTCAAATAGTAACGCAGAAATTCTGGGAACTTCTCCATCTGAACTGTATTGATAATGCGTCGCCATTGGCGCTGTGCTTCTTGTAAGTCATCGGGTCCTCGAAAGAGTGAGAAGAGGTAATTTTTTAACAGATCAGTGGAGGTTAACTCTATTCCTCTAGCATTTAATGTCTCAAAAACCGTATAAGCATTCAGTTCATCTTCAACGCTGATTTGAATTAACAGCAGTCCTTGAGCCACTGTATCGGTAATAAACATTGCCAATTTTTCGCCATCTTGAGTCACCTCTGGCAGTTTTTCTAATTGAGTGAAGAAGTATTCAAAAGCTTGCCATAGGAGTTGATTGGATTTCGAGAGAGAACGAATATTTAGGGGTTTTCTCAGGTTAACTAAATTACTTTGATAAAAATCATTATTCTTTTCATTCAAAATCAGTTTACTTGAATATCGTAGAGAACGAGGGTCTCGATCACCGAGATAAGTCCGCTTGAGAATTTCTTGTCGTTCTTGGTTGGCTTGAGGCTCAATATCTTTCTCGACAAGCTGTTGGAGCATTTTAATAACAGCAACGGCAATAATACTGAGTGTGGCTAGGCGTTGCTGACCGTCAATAATGGTAAATGATTGATCAGTTGTCCCAGAACGTTGCAGGACAATTGCTCCCATATAATGACTGATACTAACATTATTATGCAGCATTAAAATATCCTGCCAAAGGTCTTCCCAATTCTCCACCGTCCAGGAATAATCCCGTTGAAACGGCGGGACTCGATAGATTTTTCCGTTGCTAATTAAATCGCCGAAGCTAGTCGTGCGAGTATCTAGGAGGTTAATCCGAACCATAACAAAAAGGTAGAAGGTAAACGACAGAAGGATGTGCAAACTAGATAGATTATCAAGGGGGTAGTCAACTCAGATTTGGTATCACTGGCTTGGAGGAGATGGGGGATCTTGAACACAGGACTTACGCAGACACACCACGGATGGGGATAAAGGTGCGTTACGCTACGCTAACACACCCTACAAATAGAGCCTTTGCGTAAGTTCTAGAACAGTTTGCTAAACTAAGGTTAACAAATAAACAGCAACCGATGGTTACAGGTTTAGGGATTACTGATACTATAAAAAGCTTAAATGATCTGCGGGTGCGCTGTAATTTGCGTCAAGCGGATGATGATAACTTTTTCAGCGAGTGGGTTGATGATTTACCCGAACTCAACGAACGGGAACAGGCGGGTGTTGCTCGGATTAAGCAACGCTATGATTATCATCGCGGCGATGGTTTGTTATTGGAAGGTACAATTAATCTGGTGGTAGTTTCGCCACTATTGGAACTTGCAGGGTTTCTTGATCCACCTTTCCGCATTCGTTCGCCTTATGGGGTTGGGTTAGAACTTGATGATCCTGAAGAAACGATTCGCGGTTTTATTGATACGCTAGTTGTACAAGAACAACTTTGGATTTTGGTGATTGAGTCGAAGCGAACCAGTATTCCCGTTCCGGCGGCTTTACCGCAGTTAATGGCTTATATGTTAGCGAGTCCCCAGCGGGGGAGTTCAGTGTTTGGTATGGCGACAAATGGGGATGAGTTTGTGTTTTTAAAGCTGAGTCAAGGAGATAGTCCAGAGTATGATGTATCGCGGACTTTTTCGCTGTTTCCCAGGCGACATGAGTTAAGTGAAGTTCTACGGATTTTGAAACGGTTGGGACAAGTTGTGGTGGAGTGAGAGTATTCTTCGTAAAACGGCAAAAGTAATAAATTGTGCTACATTGGTATAAATGTACTATAAAAATGGTTCTCTAAAAAATGGCAGTCTGCAATCTTTTCTCAAAACGTCACAAAAAACTGAAGGGGGAAGTTCCTGATGTCTATCAGTATGACAATATCCCTCGTCCGCTCCGCGTACAGATTGTTCATATTATGCACGATGCTATGGGTAATGTCCATAGTCGGCACACTGAAAATATATTTCAGTTGATTCATGATATATTGTGTCGTGAATATGGGAAATTTTCTTTATCAGATGACGTTTATGTGAGAGGTATAGATCACGACAATGATGTATTAAAATTTTTGATTAACAGCAATGATGTGGAGCAAGTTCTGGACGTTGTAGAGCTTAGCTTTAAAGCCATTGACACATATTATCGAAAGGAAAATTTCAGACACTTTACTCAATCTAAAATAACCCCCGATGAAGCAATTGAGGAGTTAAACATCAGGTTTAGGGAACAGGGCGTAGGCTATCAGTACGAGTCGGGCGAAAGTTTGATACAAACATCATGCGCCTAGTTGGTCAAAGTAATCCAATAATTATTAGG
>CAKZMA010001514.1 GCA_937127375.1 uncultured Coleofasciculus sp.
AGGCGTTGAGCACGAAGAATCCTTAGATGCGATCGCGAATAGTTCTCGTGCGATTACCTCAGATGCCAATCGGCGTGTTCAACTCTAACCAAAGGTATCTTTTATGCAAACACTTGATTCGACCCAAGACACGATTCGTGTGTCTGCCCTCCACGCCCTCGCCTACTGTCCACGCCTATTCTATCTAGAAGAAGTCGAAGAACTCTACACCCAAAACGCCGCCGTTTTTGCAGGACGCCGACTCCATGTCGAACTGGAAAAACAAGAGGATGAAGACTGGGAAGACTTATTCCTAGAAAGCCCAGAACTGGGATTACGCGGTCGAGTGGACGCCCTCCGCACCCGCGATGGACAAACTATTCCCTACGAACATAAACGCGGACGCTGTTACCGAGACGAGAACAATCAACCCCAAGCCTGGGACAGTGATAAACTGCAAATTCTCGCCTACGCTTACCTGATTGAATCGGCTTTGGGTATCCCAATTTCAGAAGGACGAATTCGTTACCACGCCGATAACGTCTTAGTTCATGTTCCCCTAGATGATCTCGGACGCGCCACGGTGCGAGACGCTATCCAACAAGCGCGAATCCTGCGACAATCCAGCCATCGTCCCCCTGTCACCGACAACGAGAGGATGTGTGTCCGTTGTTCCCTCTCCCCCGTCTGCTTACCCGAAGAAGCCCGACTCGCCCATAATCGGGAATGGCAACCGATGCGCCTCTTTCCCCCGGATGATGAACGCCAGGTGATTCATGTCTTGGAACCCGGAACAGCCGTTGGGCGTACCGGGGAACAACTGAAACTCAGCCGCCGGGGTCAACCTGTGGAAACGGTTCCCGTGCGTCAGGTGGGACAACTCGTCCTCCATAGTTTCTCACAAATCTCCACCCAAGCGCTGCATTTTTGTGTGACTCAAGGAATTGGTGTGCATTTTATTTCTGGGGGTGGGCGTTATATCGGCAGTTTTGATACCCGACAAGGCAGTATTCAGCGGCGCATCCATCAATATCAAGCCTTGAATCAGCCGGATACTTGTCTGGAATTAGCCCGAAAATTAGTCACCTGTCGCGGTCAAGGACAGCGCAAATTCCTGATGCGGGGAAAGCGTGGCAGTCAGGGAAAATCGGCTAAACTAAAACGTGCGATCGCGCAGATGAAAGCGGTACTAAAAAATGTCTCTTCTGCCCCATCTCCTGAATCGTTATTGGGGTTAGAAGGAAATTTAGCCGCGTCCTATTTTGCCGCGTTACCCTGTTTAATTGCCGCCACAGTTCCGCCTGAATTACGGTTTAACCATCGCAATCGCCGCCCCCCGAAAGACCGATTTAATGCTTTGTTGAGTTTTGGCTATGCCTTATTAATTAAGGATGTGATGAATGCCATCCTCACCGTGGGACTAGAACCCGCATTGGGATTTTACCACCAACCTCGTTCTCAAGCTTCACCATTGGCACTGGATTTGATGGAAATTTTCCGAGTTCCGTTGGTGGATATGGTGGTTATGGCTTCGATTAATAAAGGTCAGTGGGATGTACAAGCTGACTTTGACGTGCGGGGAGTACAGGTTTGGTTAAGTGATACGGGACGACGAAAGTTCGTGGGTTTATATGAACGCCGGAAACAGGAAACCTGGAAACATCCTGTTACTGGTTATTCTCTCACCTATCGCCGTTTGTTGGAACTTGAAGTCCGTTTGCTGGAAAAAGAATGGTTCGGTGAGGGTGGTTTATTTGGTCAATTAATAGTGCGTTGAGGTGGGATATGGGTGAACAAAAAAACTGGTACTTAATTTGTTACGATATCCGCTGTCCTAAGCGCTGGCGCAAGGCGTATAAGTTACTTCAGGGATACGGTGAGCGCGTTCAATACTCTATTTTCCGCTGTTTTTTGACCCAGCGGGGACGGGAAAAGTTGCGGTGGGAGTTGGAGAGGGTATTAAAGGCGGAGGATAGTTTATTGCTAATTCGTCTTTCCGATCAATGTGTGAGTGGACTTCGCGCTTATAATCGTCCTGAGGCTTGGTCTGAGGTTCAGGCGGGATATCGGATTGTTTGATGCAACACTTAAGATTACCTCTGATGCCATTAGGTGTTGATTGATCATGTTTTAACCTCTCTCCAAACCTCTCTCCTACAAGGAGAGAGGCTTTGAAATGTCTACTGCTATAAGTGAGGTACACAGACAGATTCCCGACTTCTTTGAGAAGTCGGGGATCTTGCTTAGAGACTGTACCTCATCAACCACCAAATATGCTGTAAATTGGGTATTAGCAGCGAGCAAGATGCTCGCTATAAGGATGAGAACCATTATTGATATTAAGGTTTAAATGCCGAACAGCTTACCCAGATTCCTTTAGTGTATGCGATCGCGAATCCAAAAACGGTATATCGATCTTAGTGTAAGGGTTATAGCGTTGGGGGTTTTGTCGAAATTATCCCGATTTGAGTCGATTTTGGCGTGGGTCGAGGTGGGTTTGGGAAAGGCTTGCCAAACCGATTGGCAGTTATTATGATTTAAGAGTTCCTGTGATCGCTGTGCCATTACCTTTGATGCTGTAAGCGTTGAGTAGAGTAGAGTAGAGTACCCATTAGGTGTTGAGCAGAGCAGCGTTGAGCACTATCCCGTAAGTTGGACAGTCGCTGTGAAGCGGGCGGTGAGATTTATTCATACTTGGATCTTGCTGTCCTTGTTCCCTCAGATGCCGTCAGGCGTTTTTCTTGAATTTCCTTTTACTGTTGACGAAGTGTATAAACCAATGTATCCTGTAAGTAAGAATAAAACAGATTAAGCCAGATGGTACTGAAATTTTGGCTGGTGGGCAATGCCCACCCTACGG
>CAKZMA010001515.1 GCA_937127375.1 uncultured Coleofasciculus sp.
GGGTTTAGGGATTTAATTAAGGAGATTACCGATAACCTGTGAACAAAACCCGCCCTCTCCCAACCTTGGGAATCGCTTCACCCTCATCCCCTAACCCCTTCTCCCATCAAGGGAGAAGGGGAACAATTTCATGATTATTCAGCCGGGTTAACCAACAAATAAACAATTAAATAATATCAAACCGTAGGGGCGGGTTTAGGGATTTAATTAAGGAGATTACCGATAACCTGTGAACAAAACCCGCCCGCCCCAACCCTTGTTCACAAATAATATCCCCAGGATTGGTGGGTTACGGCGGATAGAGAATTAAAGGGTTATTGACATAATTTAATACCGCCTAACCCACCCGACAATTACGGGTGACAAATGAAAGACTTCCTCAAAGTCCCCATTTTTAAGGGGGATTTAGGGGGATCTCAAGGTTAAGAATTGGTGGGTTACGGCGGATAGAGAACTAAATGGTTATTGACAGAATTTAATACCGCCTAACCCACCCTACAATTAGACAAACAAGACAAAACAACCAATGATCAATTAATCATCTATCGCTTCAATGTCACCCGCGATCGCATCGGGTGGCAAATCCTCTAAACCCATTGATTTTAATAGGGTTTCCCAGGTTGAGGGGAGGCGACGAAGCGGGGAGATATCCTGGGGCAGATCATACCAAAGATTATGTTCAATTAATAGGTCAATCTGTTGGGATAAAGGGGCTTGCTGTATCTGTGTCTCTAAGTCTTGGTTATCCAGCCGTTTCACCCATCCCTGATGCCAAACGCGATCGCGCATGGATGATCCGGAGGATGTACAATAGAGCATGAGTTTCCAGGTGTAGCGTTGATTTGGGACTAATGGTGGCGCGGTTTTGGGTAAACTGATCTGAATTAAACCGGGGGTTGGGGGAAGGGAAAATTCCTGTCGGTAGATGGTATTTTGCTGTTCGTCTTCTATTGTAAATTTGCCGGAATGGAGGCTACTGGTTTGGTAGGGAATGTAGAACCAAAGGGTAGGATATCCGCTAAGAGTGTAGCCCGAAAATTCGCCATTCGTCAGGGGTAATAAAGGAGTAAAGGGTTGATCGGTTTTCTCACAGGAACCTCGAGTTCCACCGGGTTTTCGTTCTTCGGCGGGTTCGCTGTCTGGTGGGGTTGGTGGATCATTGGTAGGGGATGGGGTTTGATTGATTGGGGTGGAGGTGATCAGAATTAAGCTGAGAATGAGTGGAAGGTTTGGGGAAATCATTGTTTTTTTCTCCGGGTTTGAGGTTGGGTGGTTGGGTGTTTTTTTAACGCAGAGGGGCGCAGAGGTTAACGCAGAGGGCGCAGAGGGGTAGGCGTAATTGATGTTCTATTGATGTTGATTGGGGTTGGGTTGATGTTTATGGGGGTTGGTGTTATATAGGTTGGTGTTTCCATAAGAATAGGTGGGTGATTAGATGGGCAAAAATAGAGGGGGTGAGGGGAAGAAAAAAATGAATCGTGATAAAAATAATAAAACTAACTCCCCCAATACTAATTAAAACCATTCCGCTGGCGATTCCTCGATAGATTAAGCGGGAAATGCGCCAGTTGATGAGTCCGGCTGATAACGCCCATGTTCCAATCCAAATAGTTTCTATCCACCAGGGGGGAAACTGAAGTAGGGGACGTTTATCCGCAACGGCGCTAATCAGTTGACTGATTTTATGGGCGTGAAGGTGTAAGCCGCGAATCTCTTGATTATCTGGCGTTTTAAAGTAATCCTTGACACTGGGATCAGTCACGCCAATTAATATAATTTTGTCTTGAATCAAGTCTGGATTTACTTGATGATTGAGTACCTGAGTCAGGGTTACCGTTGCGGCAATTTTCTCGCTGCGGCGATAGTTGAGCAGGATTTGGTGTCCTTTGACTTGGGATGCGGTATAAAATCCAGGGTTCTGGTTGAGAATGTTGAAGCTAATTTCGCCAATTTGCCATTGTTTGGCGGTAGGAAAGTCAACAGAAAAGCCCTGATTCTGTAAATAACGCAGGGCGATTTGGGAACTAAAGGAATAGTAGGCGGAACAGTTGGAAGGTTGAGGCGGATTCATGGCTAAAAGATGACGGCGGACAATGCTATCGGAATCGGTAATCACATCACTAAATCCTAAACGCTTGTCGGGAATTTCCGGTGGTGGTGAGATACCTTCGGGATCATTCTGATTGGGATGGGTACAAATCGGAATCACGCGATCGCGTGTTTTGAGATACTCAATTAATTCCGCTTGACCTTTGCCTTCAGGTCGGTCACGATAGATATCTAAACCGATAAGTTGGGGCTGATATTGCTCTAAGGTTTGCAATAATTGCCGCATTGTGCGATCATGCAGTGGATATTCGTTGCCTAAATTGGCGATATCCTGGCGAGTCACCTGTACCAGCAATAACCGTTGATCCGGTTCCTCTGGCTGACGCGATCGCCCAAACCAATCAAACGTCTGGAATTCCCAAGATTGCCATACACCCAGCGATCGCATTCCCATCACCAATACCGTTACCCCCACCGTCGCGGCGATTACCCGCCACCAGGGAAGGGATAGCGAGGGAGAGGGAATCGACTGAAGCTGTTGATTCACCCAATGGCGATCAAAAACAGAGGCGTAAATCCGATTCGCCACCTGCAACTGTCCCCCCCGCTTCACCACTAATCCCGATAACTGTAATTGCTGCTGCAAATTATTCTCATCTGCCGGAACTTTCTTCCGTTTTAGTATCCGGTGATACAGCGTTAATAACGGTTGACTATCTTGATATCCAGACAAGACGCGATCGCGAATCGTCCGCAAATGTTCAGGATTATCCTGAGACAGCCAGTTATTGAGAATGTGCGATCGTACCACCTGATCCACAAGGGATTGGGGATTGGAGGAAAATTTGACCCTTCGCTGCGATCGAGGGAAAGAGACGTAGCATGCTACGTCTCTACATGACTGACACACCAACCGACATACCTTTTGCGTCAGAAACGGTTGTCCCCCTGTCCAATTTAATATAGCTTGAAGTACCGCATCAGGATAACGAACCTTTCCCTCTAATCCCCCAACTAAAGGTTTCGCCTCTTCCCGCGTAAACCCCTGTAACTCAATCGCCAAACTATCAATATTAAACGGCGTGCGCTGATTATCCGCAATCAAATCCGATGGCGTCGCCACTCCTAACAACGCAAAAGTTAAACGCTGGTATTTCGGCTGAGTTGCCCGTTTATTATAACAAGTACGAATAAAGCCAAACAGATCATCCTTAAACGCTAAATTCAGAATACTATCGATTTCATCAATAAAAATAACAATCTTACCCGCAACCCTTCCTAATACCTCCTCATCCACGAACTTACTGAACCGATCAAAGGGAGACAAATACTCATACCGATACCACCACTCCCCCTCATCCAGATCTAACTCAAACCCACTCACCAAATGACTCACCATTGTGCCATAAAACTCCTCCTGAGTAATTTGATAACTACAGATATCCCGCATTTCCATTTCCACACAAGCAAACCCCTGATCTTGCAGGCGTTTCATCGTTCGCACCAACAAACTCGACTTACCCATCTGACGAGAATTCAGCACATAACAAAACCGCATCCCCCTCAATCCCTGATAAAGTTCTTGATCCGCCGCCCGAACCACATAATTTGTCGCCTCTAGGGGTAAAGCGCCGCCTACTTGATAGTCGTCATTAGTCATTTTTCAAAACACTGATTTCACGGATTTATTAGAGAGATTGGGGTAGGGAGGTGAGAGGTTAGTTGCACTGATTACACCGACTCAATTGGTTGTCTATCATTTTTCATTATTCGTAATTCGTCATCTAATCCTAAACATCAAACCCAACTCCATCTCCAACCCCCTAAAACTTGTTCCCCCATCCACTCAATCCCTCTGCGTTCCTCTGCGTAAACCTCTGCGTTCCTCTGCGTTAAAAAAACATAACCTCCATCCTCACCAACTCAAATAAAACAATCCCTAACCCCCCGATTCAATCCGACTCTCAAAATACCGACGAAACAACTCATAACGAGGACTAACGCCATCCCCTTCCCACCGAACCAACCCCAAATTCTCCAAAACATCCGCCACCTCCAGATTCAACCTCACCGGATAATTAACCCCAACAACCTGATTAAACGCCGCCACCAACTCCGGCGATTGATGTAACTTTTGTCCATACATCAGCAAATAATCCCGATAAATTCCCCTAGGAGTCGCCGCCGTTGCCAAAACCTCCTCCAATGTCACCAACTTTTGTCCAATTTTCTTCATCGCCTCTTGCACCAAATAAGGCTGTCCCCCCACCATCGCCATTAACCGATTCACCTGATCAATTTGCCAATCCAATCCATAATCTTGCGCCAACTCTTGCACCTGTTCCCGACTCAATTCCGGTAACGCGATCGGAAGTCCCGTATTAAACGGCGACTGATTAATATCCAGTTCGCGATAATCTTCCGTATACACCAAAACCTGGTGCAATTTCCCCCAAATTGGGCGCGTTTTTGCATCCTCATGTCGCGTTCGCAGCATCCCTAAAAACTCCCCCGCAACTTCCGGATACGGAAAAATTCGATCCACTTCATCTAACCCCAAAACCAGGGAACTATCTCCGGGTAACAGATGCTTTTCAAAATACGTCTTACACTTATTCTTACTATTGCCAATACTCTTCTGCCAATGTTCAGCAACTGGATTGTCTGATAATGATTCTTGATTCAGACTCAGCGTCACACTGGTACAGAACCATTGCAGAAATCGATTCAAATCTTGAAAATCCGTCGCCGTTGCATCCCGCAGATTCAAACTCACGGCGCGATAACCCTGATCCGCCGCATAATTCAACACCCGTGACATCAACTCCGTTTTCCCCATCTTCCACGGCGCTTTAATCCGCAGTAAACATCCCGGCTTCAGGATTTCCTGGTAACAGGTAGACAGAATCCCCGGTTCAATATAACGATCTTGACAGAGAATCGCACGGGAATCTGTCTCTGGATTCCTCAGTTGTTCTCCATGCTGTTGATATCGCACATACTCCCGCTTTAACCAGTCTCGCAAGCGCTTAAATTTCCCTTTTTTCTCCGTATTCAGCGCCGGACAAGAATGGGCAAATGTCGCATAAATTCGTCCCATTCGTCGTTGCAGCGTCACTTCACTGATATGCAAATCAGCAGCAATTTTGGCATCAAGTTCTGCCAAATTCGGTTCCGCAAAGCGCCAACAAAACACCCGTCTCTCATCGGCATCAAATATACCCTGATAATCTGCAATTTGTTGTAAAAAAATATCCCACGACATAAACAGCTAAAGGTATTCAATAGTCAGCAAAATTGTCGGATGTGTTAGCATTCGCGCAGCATTCTCAAAAGGTAGCGTAACTCACCCTGACTCTATTCCACTAGGATATCACTTATAATCCAACGATTAAAATAAATGGGACTTGAGTCAGCGATGCAAGCGTTTATAGCAAAGACAGCACAACGATTAACGCATGATTTATGGCTGATATTGATACCTTCTGATAGCTTTTGATACCTTTTGATACTTTCCCCCAAAAACCTCACAATTCTATCTGATAGCTAGCTGTGGGTTCAAATTCAAAATAAACCGATTTAATAGAGTTACAAGCAAAGAATCCCTTGATGAGTCAGTGTTTTTCTTCACTATTGCCCATTGCCTAGCGCGTAGCGCTATATCTCAACTCTCTCAGAATTTTCAGGAGTACAATTATGCTGAAATTCAAGCCAATTCTTTCCCTTACCGTAGTCGGACTATCTCTCAGTCTACTCAGTAGTAGTAAAGTATTAGCCTTTAGCTTCAACTTTAGCCCGATCGCAGAAACTAGCAGTTCATTCAGTTCCTTTAACAGCCTCGGATCAGGACTCGGTACCGCAGGTGGGAATAGCGGCTATAAATTATCTAATGATGCCGACTATCAAAACGGCAAAGGACTGGCAATTAACAATAATGGTCAAGTCGTCTTTTTTGCCGAACTCAAGTCAGAAGACCAAGGGATCTATGTTGGTACTGGCGTAGGGGGTCAAAAAATCATTGTTGATAACAAATCTGACTCTATATTTAGCAGTTTTGGTCAGGGACTAGCCCTGAATAATGACGGCACTGTTGCTTTTTTTGCCGATGTAGATGCTGGGGGTCAAGGCATCTTTACCAGTAACGGTGTCAGTAATACGCAACAAATTGCTCATACAAGCAGAACCTATAGTAGCTTCGCCCCTGGACTTGCGATTAACGACAATGGTACTGTCGCCTTTTTTGCCAATCTTGATAGTGGGGCGCAAGAAATCTTTACCAGCGACGGCAATAAAACGATC
>CAKZMA010001516.1 GCA_937127375.1 uncultured Coleofasciculus sp.
GGATTATTGGCAGCCTCTTGACGAAGAGTAAACGGGAGAAAATTGAGGTGATTCAAATGGTTTAAATAGGGTCTCTTGTCCGGATTACTATTGACACAAAACTTAGACAATGAGCCGTTGCTCAAACAAACAATATTAATCAAACGCTGACCAATACGTAATTCAAGCCGAGACCCCGGCATTCCTACGTTAGCTTGATAAATTTCTAAGTTCATCGGCATTGCCACCGACGCAATTTGGAATAGAATCGCTAATGAGAGGATTCCTCGTAGTAGCCACACTTTTACCCCTTTAGCCGATAGAAGATGCTGGATAAACAGACCCGTCAGGGGAATAAGTAATAGGTGAACAGACGTCAGATGATACCTTGCCCCCCAAGCATTATCCCCGTGCCAGAAACCGAGACGACTGGTGAGAATGATATGGATACCCAAGTTGAGGATTCCCGTCACCAGATACCACTGTAGGTAGGGAGAAAGTCGCCGCCAAAATCTGATTGCTAACACCAAGCCCGGTAGTAATAATGGATCATAAATAAAAATACTTTTGGCTGGTGAAAAAAACACGCCCCAGAGTCCAGGATATCGATTGCTAGAAAACTCATCAGGCATACCAATTTTAGGTGCATTCGATGAATTGGCTTCGGGGTTAATTTGATGCAATTGTAAGCTTTGTCCATGGGTTAAAAAATTACCATAGCGAATATAATCCAATAGGCGTCCGAGGAACGCCAAGGGAATAAAACCGACAATCCACAATCCGATAACTTTAATAACTTTGCGCGTATTCCGATTTTGATAAGCAGCACAGCCGAATAAGAACAAGACTACGGTGAACGCATGAATAGCACTGGTCACCCGGATCAGCATAGCCGCCCCCAGTGATAATCCACTCCAGATCAGAAAACGAGGGTTTTGGCGCAGTAGAAAAGCCAGTGCATTAGCGTAACCGAGAGTAACAAATAGCAGGACTTGATTATTCTGATGATGAACTTGAGAGTAATGCAAAACTGTTGTCCCCAGTAACCAAGCAATACTCGCTAAACCCGCGATTCGTTCTTCAAAGTTAAACAGTCTAAGCAACCAGAAACAGGAGACAACAACCGCCACGTTTAAAGGGATAAATATTAACAGACTGACAACTAAAGCTCGAAAATCCTTCGCGGGTAATATGGGAAACCATTGATGAAGCTGAGTTCCTAACCAGTCACCCGGAAGCATCAGCATAGACTGTCCCGGTTCATAGGCGATGTAACGCTTACCTCCAACTCCGACGACTCCTAACCGAATGTCGGTTCGTCCTCTGGGTTTATAATCGGGAGCAACTTGTACTTCTTCGGTTCCTGTCCACCAACTATGAGCCATCTGCAACCTGAGTTCTGTATCTAGAACACCCAATGTTCCTGAGTTGATGACGGTAATCCATAAAAAGGCAATCAACGTTATCTTGGAAATTGTTTTCATGTAGCTTCCTGGTTACCTGTTGCATGGTTGATGGTTCATGGTTGATGGTTCAAATTTTTGGGGAGATAGTTCCAAACAGGGTGCGATTAACGCTACAACTTGATTAGCGATCGCTTCGCCGCCGTCTGGCTGAGAATTGTTGCCCTGTGTGTCTCCCTGCTGGCAACCTTCCTGAGCTTATTGTACTACAATATACACGTCAAATTGAAGTACAACATACGGGATACAAAACTATATACTATGTGAATCCGGCGCAATTTTATAGAATTGGCAGACTATTTAAAAGCTTGGGAACTCGATGAGTAGAATACACAGAAAGGCAGATTGCTTGGACAAGACATGCACAGGAGCGTCAGCAACAATGGTAACAACGATTAGAGAGCACTCGCGAAGAACTTGAAACAGTTTTGATGAATCCTCAACAAGTTATAGTAGAAGATAATGTCTTCATTGCACAATCTAGGCGTGGAGGGGGTTTACTGAGAGTTATCTTTGTTGAAATTGGTAACACCAAACGAATTTTGACCTTGTACTGGACAAATCAAGTCAATCGATACTGGCAGGGGTAAACTGATGAATGTTAAATATGATTCAGATGCAGATATTCTCATCTTTGTTTTGCGTGATGCTTTTCCAGCCAATGCTATTTCTGAACCAGGAGGCGTGATTGTTAGTTATGACGAAACTGGTAAGTATGTCCTGTAGGGGCGAGTCGCTGGATTATCTGGTATGGGAAAGCCTATTAATTTGATCGACTCGCCCTCATCGGTCATCTGGAAGCCTATAACAATGTGGCACTAGCAATAAAATTGCTACAGTCCACGCGGTCTAATAACGTACCTTTTGGGCGTAAAGTAGATGAAAATGAGAAATAGCAACGATCGCGCTAGTCATGACTAGAGGTGCTGAATGCTTTATTTTATGATTACCTGGCTTTTTCTGATTGGTGTTTGTTTCTCAATTGGCACAGCTATTGTGAATCGGTTGAAAGCCGATCGCATTGATCGTAGAGGCGATCGCTTCATCGCCGCCGTCTGGCTGGGAATCGTTGTCCTGTGCGTCTCTATGCTGGCAACCTCCCTGATTTTACCGTTATCCAGCGCCGTTGGCTTTGTCCTTGTCGTCGGTTTAGTCGCCGTATCTCTTCTGTCTCAGTCAACCCGGCGTGAACTGGCTGCGGTGCGATCGCGTCTTTCTCCCAGCTTTATCGTTGGATTTATTACCTTAGAATTAATTATTGCCGCTTTTACCAGTCAAAAAATAGTCTGGTTTGACACCGGACTTTATCACTTTGGTTCTATCCGTTGGATGTCTCAATTTGGCGCGGTTAATGGATTAGCACTCATTCATGGTAAGTTTGGCTTTACCTCTTCTTGGTTTGCTCTCGCTGCACCACTTACATCGCCAATTTTTGGCAGTCGAGTCAGTGCAATTACCAATGGTTTTGTCTTCCTTATCGCTATTTTACAATCTCTAATTACGCTGAATCAAATAGTCAGCCGCAAAGGACGCTTATCGGACTGGTTTTTACTGATATTTTCAGCGATCGCCATTCTCGTTTATACAGGAACCGTGTTGACGGGTTCACCAATACTTATTTCATTTTCCCCTGATGTAACCGTAGCGTTTCTTATTGGCGTGACAGCCTGGTCAATTCTAGTTATTTCCAACAGCGCTCAGTCTTCGTTAGGGAATAGTGATGGCAAAATGCCTCTCTTCGATGCCAAAACTATTCCCCTAATCCTATCAGCCGGAGCCGTAACTGTTAAGCTTTCGGCGCTACCTCTGCTCCCCATAGGATTTCTTTTTTATCTGATGGGTAATCAGTTGGAACTACAAATTAAGCGGCTATTGACAGGCAGTGCTATTACTCTATTAATCCTATCACCCATGGTTTTATATAGCCTGACCACATCCGGATGCCCCCTGTATCCTTCAACCTTTATGTGCCTAGACCTGCCTTGGTCAGTTCCCATCGAAGAAGCCATAAAGGAAACTAAGCCCATCAAGTTTTGGTGGGTGTTTTCGGATTCAAATGAGTCGGGAGTGACAGCTATAGCTTTAGGTGTTTGGCGATGGCTAAAAGGTTCGGTTAAGTCTCAAATAATGGCGTTTATCACAATTTTTGTTATTGTTTTCTCTATCCCTATATTCCGAAACTTTAGAAAACACCTCAAATTAGGGACTGCCTGGATAGTATTATTGGGATTACTCGGCATTACATTTATTATGCTGCAAAGTCCTTTAATTCGGTTTGGCTTGGGCTATTTTCTGCTTATTCCAGCTTTATTTGGGGCGATATATGGTCAAACTTTGTTTGAGAAAATTCCCTCTAAATTGACCCAGCCGCTGTTTCGATTCACTCATACCCTAAAACAACCTCAAACAATCCTGTTGACTTCCCTATTTTTCCTTGGCTTAACTACCGTTGGTCTGATTCAGGGCAATGCTCAATCACGATTGATTTTACCTCCTCCCTTACCCAGTGTTAATCTAGTATCTGATCAAGTAAATGATGTGACTTATGTCTATCCAGCCGACTGGACAGTCCGATGTTGGGCATCTCCGTTACCCTGTTCAGCCGTACCGATTAAAAATATCAGGCTTCGCGACCCGTCACAAGGAATTGGTGCTGGGTTTGTGTCTGTCAAATAAGTACCTGGACATCAATTTTGTCGGACTGAGTTAAAGATTGTCAAAACCATGCTCTCTTTCCGAAGCGAAGGGTCAAAACTCTCGCACTCAGTCGGGGCGGGTTTAGTTACATCTAGGTGCTAAGGACAGGATAGTGGTGAAACCCGCCCCTACACAATCACGCGCCATGTCCGACTAGCGAAGCGAAGGATCATTTCTGTTCCCTGTTCCCTAGTCTCAACCGTAAACTTTAATGCAAGTCCGACTACTTAGTCTATTGTCAGATATGGCGACTTATCAAGACCGAGAAGCGTTTATTCCCTATCGCCGCAGCGACTTAATCGAACTGTGCCTAGACGATGGACAGTTGCCTCACGAGAAGGTGCAACAGTTCCGAGAATTCTGCACGCTACTTTCCGCCTATTATCATTTTAAATTTCATGCTTATTTGGAACGGTTAAAGGATAATTATGATCCGTTCAACCCTGATGCTGATACTCAATCGAGGATTGAACTCACTCCCGATAAGTTAGCCGAACGCGAAGCGAATGTGGTGACCGACTTTCAGACGATTCTCGAACGCGCCAATTATGTGCCTCTATCTCCGAATAGTTTACAACGCGCCTTTAAAGAAAAGTCCTTAATTCAACTGAAAACTGATGTTGATTTTGATGAATTTGGCCAACTCGTCTGCTACTGTCGCGGAGATTATGAAAAAACAATTCAGGTTAAAAAGTTTTTAAAGAAAAAAGACAAAACAATAAATCTTTTTGAACGAGTTGTTTTATTGATCAAATTCAAAGACGCCGATTATTTCAAGTACAAAGGCGATGAACTAGATTCTCTCCAGTTCACACCAGGGAAGATGTATCTCTATTTTTACAAGAATATCCCTAAGTTTGACTTGGAACTCCTTTTCCCCAATATCAAAATTAGCATGACCTGGAAAGACCGCCTCTTCTTAATCGTTCCGGCTATTGGCGCTGCTATTCCAGTCATCTTGAGAGTTCTGCCTAAACTTCTTGTTGTGATTGCAGCTATTTTATTTTTTACCATGGGACCATCGGTTCTGGACACGATTCAGGCAAGTGAAGAGGATGTCCGGGATATTATGCCCGTCCTCGTTGCTGTGTTATCGCTACTGGTAACATTAGGGGGATTTGCCTATAAGCAGTATAGCAATTATAAGAGTAAGCAGATTAAATTCCGCCAAACTGTGACCGAAACCCTGTTTTTTAAGAATATGGCAAATAATGCCAGCGTGTTTCATGCCTTAATTGATGCGGCGGAAGAGGAGGAATGTAAAGAAATTATTCTAGTTTATTACCATCTTTTAATTAGCCAGAATCCCCTAACTCCTGCACAGTTGGACAACCGAATTGAAAGTTGGATGGATAATAAGTTTGGCACAAAGATTGATTTTGATATCAATGGTCCGATTCATAATTTAGAGAATATTCGGGGTAAACTGATGCAAGATGGCAAAGATACGGCAAGTCTCCCGGAAATTCCGTTATTGACGAAAGATAAGCGAGGATGTTGTCAGGTTCTGCCTTTAAATGATGCTAAACGATTAATCGATTACATTTGGGATCATATCTTTCTCTATACCTGAATCATTACAGCGCTTCGCGCTCTTATGGAGTACAGTATTAGCCCGCTATCCCTCAAACTGCTAGATTGATGTTGTACCTCATAGCAGAGGAAAGCGCTGTAAGCTTCGCTGAGGGAACGGGAAACAGGTAATAGGTTGAGTGTGGAACAAGTGGCGGAGGCATTAGGGTTTGAGGTGAAAGACGTGAGAGATTTCTGTCAAACGTAACTTTTGTTTCGGATATTGCGATTATCTGGCGGTATCGTTATACTGAATGTATCTTTTACCGTGTATACACGGTGTAAATAGGGTTTATATACTGTACTTCGGTACTTACACCTAATTCTTTATCTTACGCAAGAATCATGCCGAAAGAACATAAGACTTCTGTGCAGTTTATGGCTGAGGAGCGTGAAACATCACATATCAAACGGTTAGAACGCCTTTTGAATGCACAGAAATCACAGCCCCGATTGGTAGGAAGCAGCGGAGAAGAGATTCTACTGCCTGATTCTGTCTACCAAGCACTACGGCAAGTCATACACGCAATGGCATCTGGGCAAGGGATAACCCTTGTTCCCAATGATCGTGAAATGACAACTCAACAGGCGGCTGACTTCTTAAATATGTCGCGCCCTTATCTGATCAAACTGCTGGAACAGGGAGACATCTCTTACACAAAAGTTGGAGCGCATCGGCGTATTCGCTCCCAAGATATCATGGCATACAAGCAACAACGAGATGCTCAACGTCGCCAGCACCTCAGTGAATTTACGGCTTTCCTGGAGGATGAAGGGTTTTATGATCAGGAAAGTCATGAAATCGAGCGATAAATATTGTGCTTCATCGAGTTGTTTTAGATGCTTGTGTTATTTTTCCAATGCCCTTGTGTGATACTTTACTCCGTGCGGCTGAAGCAGAATTTTATCGTCCTTACTTTTCCCAAGAAATACTAGATGAGGTGACTCGTAATCTGGTCAAGCAGGAAAAAATTACAGAGGCTAAAGCAGCACGATACCAGTCACACATAAAAAGTGCATTTCCAGAGGCAATGGTTGAACTATCTGATCAGTTAGTCAACCTGATGACCAATCATCCGAAAGATCGCCATGTTGTGGCGGCTGCGGTCAAGGCAAAAGCTGAAGTAATTGTTACCTTCAACTTGAAGGATTTTCCCCAGAATTCTCTTGAACCTTTTGGGGTTGAGGCACAGCATCCAGACGATTTTTTGCTTGAGCTTTGTGAAAATTGTACAGCAAGCTCACTGTTACAGATTATCAAAGAGCAAGCAGAAGCTCTTAAACGACCACCCCATACTGTGAAGGATATACTCAGGAAGTTAAGTAACCAAGTCCCTCTTTTTGTAGAAAGGATACTATCTCAGGAGGGACAATATTGATCAGTAGAAAGAAATTAACCAGAGAGGGGAATCGGGTGTGGGAATGTTCCAGAGGTGTCATGGTACATCTGTAGGGGCGGGTTTTACTATTATCGTTTCTTCGCCTAACCCCGATGTGACTAAACCCGCCCCTACATCATGGCGACTATTCCACTTCCCATTCTGTTTGAAGACTCCCAAAGTGCTGTCCTGATTCAGCACAGTCGAGAGCAGTTGCGCGTCTCTATGAGAGATGCCGAAGCCTTGGATGGTCTGATTACCACTTTTGTGGAATACGAACGCCCAGAAGTGCGGGACTTTCGCTCTGCTATCAACAAGTTTAAAGAAGACATTCCCCACATTCTGAAAGCTCTGCGGGACATTATCACTCAACAGGAAGCCAGCAATAGAGAATTTAGGGAACGCCGCAACACTTTTCTGGAAGTCTGTCGCCAGTCTATCAACCCCGAAATCGAGATTTTTGACATCCATGAGATGTTAATTCAGCACATTCTTACGGAGGATATTTTTACCAATATTTTCCATGAGTCACAGTTTCATCGGGAAAACAATATTGCGCGGGAACTGTCGGAAATTATCAACACGTTTTTCACGGAAACCATTCGTAGGAATACTCTCAAGAGTATTGAACACTATTATGTGGTGATTCGTCGTAAGTCAGAAAACATCGCTAACCACCACGAAAAGCAGAAGTTTCTCAAAGCCGTCTACGAGAATTTTTACAAGGCGTATAACCCCAAGGCAGCAGATCGGTTGGGCATTGTCTACACGCCTAATGAAATTGTCCGCTTTATGATTGAGAGTGCGGATTATCTTGTGCATAAGCACTTTGGCAAATTACTGAGTGATCCGGGGGTGGAGATTCTTGACCCTTGTACGGGTACGGGAACCTATGTGACCGAACTGATCGAATATTTGCCGCCAGATAAGCTGGAACATAAATATAAGTACGAAATCCACTGCAATGAAGTGGCGATTTTGCCTTATTACATTGCTAATTTGAATATTGAATTTACCTATCAGCAAAAGATGGGGCAGTATGAAGAGTTTAAGAATATTTGCTTGGTGGATACGTTAGAGCATTGCGGATTTGAAGGGAAGCAGATTGATCTATTTGCTATGAGTGTGCAAAATACAGCACGAATCCAGGAGCAAAATAGTCGTAATATTTCAGTGATTATTGGAAATCCACCTTACTATGCAAACCAAAAAAGCGAAAATGATAATAATAAAAATCGTTGTTACAAAGCAGTAGACGAGCAAATTCGCAAAACTTATGTTGCCGATAGTACTGCTCAAAAGCTTAAAATCTACGATCCGTAAGAATTGTGTTATTGCGTGTAGTAATGGTCGAACCAAACCATTTGGAACTTTAGCTACAAACCAATGTGTAGACTCACACCTAATTGGTGACACAATTTGTCTTCCCCTCTATCGCTATGACGAAAACGGGAACCGCATCGACAACATCACCGACTGGGGTTTAACCCAATTCCATACACACTACAACGACACCACCATCACCAAACAAGACATCTTCCACTACACCTACGCCGTTTTCCACCATCCCGCCTACCGCACCAAATACGAAATCAACCTCAAACGTGAATTTCCCCGCCTACCCTTCTATGTTGACTTCCATAAATGGGCAACCTGGGGCAAAGCCTTGATGAATCTGCATCTTACCTATGAAACCGCCGAATTTTACGGTTTAACTCGCAACGAAATCGCCACCAAAGCCACCCCTAAAGTCAAACTCAAAGCCGACAAAACGAAGGGCGTGATCATCTTGGATGAAAACACCCAACTCACAGGTGTTCCCGCTATTGCCTGGGATTATAAATTGGGCAACCGCTCCGCTCTAGAATGGATTCTCGACCAATACAAAGAGAAGAAACCTAGAGATCCTACCATCCGCGAAAAATTTAATACCTACAAGTTTGCCGATTACAAAGAACAGGTGATTGATTTGCTCCAACGAGTCTGCACTGTCAGCGTTAGGACAATTGAAATTATCCAACAAATGCCAGAAGATTGCATATGAAACACTCATCGAATACTGCAATGAAGCAATTATGCCCACTCTAAATCATTCCCCTAACAGTCATCGGCATCCTGACCTTTCTGTAATTCGGGCTTGCTCTGACTAAATTCTGTGCTATTCATTCCATCGGGGATTGGATACCGATAGAACTTTGATTAAATTAAATAATACACTTCCCAGTTAACATCGGTGGGTTACGGCGGATTGTTCATTAAATGGTTATCGCTTCCGTTTAAATCCCGCCTAACCCACCCTACGTTACTTGTGTTCTGGTAAACTGTTCGGCATTTAGACCTTAATGTTAACAATGGTGAAATCTTTGTAATGCGTTTAGCGAAGCCATGCCGCAGGCTTTGCATCTTGCTCGCTACTGATACCCAATTTAAATGCATGACAACTTATGGTAATCTTTACGCGATCGCACCCCATCCTCCACACGCTTCCTAACCCTTCCCCAAAGAGCGCTACACTAGAAAACGCTGCCTCACATTCGAGACTATGCCATCTTCTCACCAACCTCTGAACTACCCCACCACCCGCCAAGCTGATCAAGTAGACAACTATCATGGCACGAACGTCGCTGATCCCTATCGCTGGTTAGAAGATCCCGACTCTGACGAAACCAAAGCCTGGGTAGAAGCGCAAAATAAAGTCACCTTCGGCTATCTCGAAGACATCCCCCAACGGGAATCCCTGAAGCAGCGCATCACCAAACTCTGGAATTACGAAAAATATGGCATTCCCTATAAAGAAGGGAACCGCTACTTCTATTTCAAAAATAACGGACTGCAGAACCAAAGCGTTCTCTACACCTTAACCTCTCTCGATGGAGAACCCAGACTCCTGATTGACCCCAATACCCTCTCCGAAGACGGGACTATCGCCCTATCAGGTATCGCGATTAGTGACGACGGGAACCGCATGGCGTATGGTTTATCTACCTCCGGTTCCGACTGGCAAGAATGGAAAGTGCGGGATGTGGAAACCGGAGAAGATTTATCCGATCATCTCAAATGGGTGAAGTTTTCCGGTGCATCTTGGACAACGGATAATCAAGGCTTTTTCTATAGCCGTTATGACGAACCCAACGATGCCACAAAATTAGAAGATATCAATTATTATCACAAACTCTATTATCACAAACTCGGCACAGACCAATCCGATGATCTGTTAATTTATCATCGCCCTGACCAGAAAGAATGGATGTTTAATGGATCAGTAACAGAAGATGGGCATTATCTGATTATTTATGTTAGTCAAGGAACTGATCCAAAAAATCTGGTTTTCTACAAAGACTTACAAACTCCCGATTCTCCTATCGTCGAATTAATTTCAGAATTTGAAGCGAATTTCAGTCTGATTGATAATGACGGGTCAATATTCTGGGTTCAAACTGACTTAGACGCCCCACGAGGTCGGGTGATTGCCATTGATATTCATAACCCAGAACGGGAGAACTGGCAAGAAATTATTCCCCAAGCTGAAGAAACATTAGAAGATGTCGGTGTTCTGAATAACCAGTTTGTCGCCGATTACCTCAAAGATGCCCGTTCTTCGATTAAGATTTTTGACCTCAATGGTGCCTTTGTCCGGGAGGTAGAATTACCGGGAATTGGTTCAGCCGGGGGATTCGGCGGGAAGCGGTATGATACAGAAACCTTCTATGTGTTTACCAGTTTCACCACCCCAGCCACGATTTACCGCTATGATATGGTAACCGGGGAACGTTCCCTATTTCGCCAACCAACTGTAGACTTTGATCCGACTCAATACGAAACGCGGCAAGTGTTTTACCCGAGTAAAGATGGAACACAAGTGCCGATGTTTATTACCCACAAAAAGGGGTTAGCATTGGATGGCAAGAATCCCACCTATCTCTATGGTTACGGTGGTTTTAATGTCTCTTTAAGTCCCAGCTTTTCGATTAGTAATCTGGTGTGGATGGAGATGGGAGGCGTGTATGCGATTCCGAATCTCCGAGGCGGTGGAGAGTATGGTGAAGATTGGCATCAAGCCGGAATAAAGCTGAATAAGCAAAATGTGTTTGATGATTTTATTGCGGCGGCGGAATGGTTAATTGAGAATCACTATACTTGTCCGCCAAAACTGGCAATTGGTGGGGGAAGTAATGGCGGTTTATTAGTCGGGGCTTGTATGACTCAGCGACCCGATTTATTCCGTGCTGCACTTCCTTCTGTTGGGGTTCTGGATATGCTGCGCTTCCATAAGTTTACGATTGGTTGGGCATGGTGTTCTGATTTTGGTTCACCGGAGAATCCAGAGGAGTTTAAGGCGCTTTATGCCTATTCTCCGTTACATAATCTCAAGCCAGGAACGGCTTATCCAGCCACATTAATTACGACGGCGGATCATGATGACCGCGTGGTTCCAGCCCATAGTTTCAAATTTGCAGCAGCGTTACAAGCGGCACATTCTGGGGATAATCCGGTCTTAATTCGCATTGAAACTAAGGCGGGTCATGGTGCGGGAAAACCGACGGCTAAGATTATTGAAGAGATTGCCGATAAGTGGGCATTTTTGCAGCGAGTTATGGATGTATAGTAGAAGGCAGAGGGCAGAGGGTTCTAAGGCAAAAGAATCTAAGTGTTCAAGGGAGTTACTGAAGTAGATTTGGTATGACGAATGACGAATGACCAATGACAAATGATTAACAATAAGCACTGATATCTTCCCCACATTGATCAGCCAAGTAGCACAGGGCGCGAAAGCGAAGGCTAACAAATTCATCATAGAAAGGATTGAGTTTGCACAAGGGAGGAATGTGAGCAACCCGACGCCCAAGGAAACAGATATCGCGTTCAAAGGGACATTGGGCGGGAATCATTTTGCAGAAGAATCTAGCTTTGGTGGGGTTGTGAATTTCGATGTTCTCTAACCATTGCTTGATGGTTTGCAGTGGCTTGATGGGTTGT
Organism: uncultured Coleofasciculus sp.; assembly: GCA_937127375.1. Classification (GTDB taxonomy): domain Bacteria; phylum Cyanobacteriota; class Cyanobacteriia; order Cyanobacteriales; family Coleofasciculaceae; genus Coleofasciculus. The sequence goes on from CAKZMA010001516.1 coordinate 12,068, forward strand.
TGGGGCGAGGTGGGAGGGGTGATGGGGTTTGTCTTGGCTTCAACAGGGGTGGAATTGATCAGTCCGTTTTGGTAGGTGGTATACATGGTTGGATTTGCTCCGTGTGTGTGGTTTGTTTGTCTCTATTCATAATTTAACCCAATTTAGCGGCGGTGCAAATATAAAAAACTATTATCATTGATTAGCTCTGCTTGTAGGAATCGTCCTGTTGGGGGCAGATTGGCGGTGGGGGAAGCAGGGGGAGCCGGGGAAGCAGGGGAAGCAGGGGAAGCAGGGGAAGCGGGGGAAGCAGGGGGAGCGGGGGAAGCGGGGGAAGCGGGGGAAGCCGGGGGAGCAATGATACATTTTCCCTGATAGCGGTGTAAGGGTATGAAAGAGTTTTACCTTATGTCCTTGAAGATGATCCAATTTCCATGTTACTCAAAGCCTTGATAGATAATGGTTTTGGAGTTGTGCAGTAAACCCTAAGTAGGAAATCTCCTATGAATTAAAAGTTGGGCGAGTCGCCAACTTTAAGTGTTTATAACTTTAAGTATTTATATTTCCGTGGAATATTGTACTGATCGCAACACTTTATAATAGTAGTTATTAAGCTAGGGTGCGCGATGATGATGTTAACGTTACCAGTACCTGTTGCTTGTCAGCGTTAGAACACTGAGAACTGAAGCTAAAAGATGATTCAGATTACCGGACTAGATGGGACATGTTCTTGGTCAAATCTGGCGCTGTTGGCGTGGTAAAGGATTAAGGTTTGATCCTTGGCTTCGCTCAAGAACAGGGTTTTGATAATAAGGATAATTCGCAATGAGACAACTCTACAGCAAATCTTGGTTCATTGGCGCGATCGCGACTGGATTAATGAGTACTCTGGCAACGTCTGTGCAAGCTCAGGATATCTTTGATAATCGGGCAGTGCAATTCCCAGAGGATACGATTGTGGAATTTGAATTCCTGCAATCTCATGGCTCATACCAAGCCGCGTTTGGTGTACGGAATGAAACAACCGGGGAAGAAACGATTCTGTTTCAGGAAGTCAAACCCTATGATGCTTTTGGCACAAACCAGCCGATACAAAGCTCTCGTGGTCAAAATGATCTGGGAACGCAAGCGGATTTTGTCGGAACAGTTGAGGGGGGAACGATATCGAATCAATTCAACGAGTTTATGTTTAAAGCCAATAACCGCTATGTTTTCTTTCTTGAATCCGTAAGTCCTACGGGTCAAACCCGACGTCGTATTGTTTCGACCCAAAACTTGGCTCAGTTTAATGGTCGTTTGGACGGGGGGAGAAAGGGTACTATTACAGGAAGTCGCGTGTCTTGGGAAGATGGGGGACGGGTAGAAGTTGGCAGTGATGATGATTTCGATGATTTTGTGATTGAGGCAGGGGGATATTTAATTGATTTGAATTGTCCGCCGATTCGGTAATCTTAAGTTTATATGACGGATGCCTGAGTGATTGTTCCAGAGGTAGTCGGCTACCTCTGGAACGTCCCCATCTCCCTTATCCTCCTGAGAGAAGCGAAGGAACAGCGGTGCAGGGTACGTCACGAGCATTCCTGCACCCTGCACTCCCAAATTCAGCCAGATTGCGGAACTTGAGTGACCTGAAATCAGCCTTATGACCATATTTTGTCGCTCAGAGGAAATGTTATAATACCTGAAAGCTAGAGAGCCATAGTAGGTATAGGTTGTTATGAGTACAGTGTTAGTCGTAGAGGACGATCTCACCCAACAACATTTGCTCTCTAAGCTGCTTGAGCGTGTAGGGCTGACAGTGATTGCGGCTGGGGATGGGGTGGAAGCGTTGGAAAAAATTCAGCAGTTTCGCCCAAATTTGGTGATTTTGGATATTGTCCTTCCCCGGATGAATGGCTATGAAGTCTGTCGTCGTCTGAAATCGGAACCTGACACTGAGAATATCCCAGTGTTAATGTGTTCGGCGAAAAAAGAGGATTTTGACCGCTACTGGGGAATGAAGCAAGGCGCGGATGCTTACCTAGCCAAGCCTTGTCATCCCCAAGAAATTGTCGAGACTGTAAAGAAATTATTAAAGTCCCATCATCAAGC